>JAAZXX010000923.1 GCA_014239995.1 Verrucomicrobiia bacterium | reverse complement strand
GGTGCAGGGGCTCCCTATGCCGGGGGTCCCTTCACCTCGACGGCGCTGGCTACTGCAGGTGACATGGCCACCGGAGACGCGCACGGTGCGGTGGAATATTATGGTGTTGATAACACCGTTGGGTTTGATCTTTACAACAACGGGCATGCCGTTGCTATGGACGAACCTGGGATTGGGGACATGGATGGCAGCAATGACGCCGACCGCGGGTTTAACACCACCAGTGGAGGCGATCACTTCCTTGAAGTCCTGCCCAGGGAACATGGGGGAGGCGGCCTGACCCTTTCATTTGCCAATCCGGTCCCTGCTGTGGGCATGTATGTGATGGGAGTGGAGGAGGACAAACGGGTGATCGAGCTTACCATTGAGCATGCAGACGGTTCGTTCCAGGACCGATCGGCGGACCTCATCGCCGGGGCCCACAACGAGGGAGGCATCCAGTTCCTGGGCTACATGGCCCCGGACCTGCAGGACAGCACTTGCTGGATCAGGAGCATGACCTTTCATGAGGCCTATGATGGCGAGGGTGCCGGGACTCGTGACATCTTCGCGCTGGATGATATTATTTTTCCAGCCGCGGATGCCAATCCCCCGGTGGTTCCGGGTGATCCCGTCTGTGTTGATTTTGAAGATTTGGTATTAAACACCCTCTACCAGGTTGGTGATCCCACCTTTGTGGTCGGAGATATGGCCCATGGCATGGAAGTGACCACCTTGCCATATATTGATGCGCTCAACAACACCATTACTATCGGGGATGCGGACATCGAGAACTTTGGGTCTGCTGGACACTTGGGCAACGAAGTCCAAATCGGAAATATCAATCTGAAATTTGTGCCGATTGTTTCGCCGATGGACCCCGCACCGTTGGGCATTTCCCTGTTGTTCCGCGAAGACGGAGAGCAGGTTCACTTGAACGTGAACGGTTCATCGACCACAGCGGCAGACTTGATTGACCTTGATGGCAGCATGCTTGGTGGAGCGACCATCTCGGTTCCATTGGGAGGTCAAAATGATGTGCCGGGTGAATTGAGGATATACGGTGTTCCTATAACGGAGTTTACCCTGGGTGGTGACTTGCTGTGGATTGATCACATCTGCGCTACCGAGGGTCCAGGCGAACCCGGAGATCCTGA
>JAAZXX010000922.1 GCA_014239995.1 Verrucomicrobiia bacterium | reverse complement strand
GTTTTTATTTTCAAACACTTCTAATGTTTTATAATTTGTTATTGCTTTTTTTCCTTTATTAAAACCAACTTCCATTAACTGTCTATTTTTGGAGCTCCTTGTAATTAAAGTTTCAATTATTCCCGTTTGGGGTCTTAGCTTACCCAAGATTAAAGCTATATAAATTCTTTTAATTGTATGTTTATTAAATTGATTAGATAAATGTTCGTGAGAAATATTATTTTTTGCAACTACTATTAATCCCGAAGTATCTTTGTCTATTCTATGAACTATTCCAGGTCTTAGTTCATCACCAATATTTGATAAGTTTTCCCCACAATAGCTCATCAAAGCGTTGACAATTGTATTGTCATAATTACCTGCGCCTGGGTGCATTATAATACCAGCAGGTTTATCAATAATTAATAAATCTTTATCCTCATAAATAATATTTAATTTGAATTTATAAGGTTTGAGGGAAGCAATTTTTGGCATTGGAATTTCAAGAGTTAAATTGTCACCAGTTAAAACTTTTTTAGCAGGACTAATTAAAATTTTACTATTTAATTTTAATTTTTTATTAAGTATTAAATTTTTTATTCTGGTTCTACTTAATGAAGATTCTTTTTTATTAATAAAAACATCAACTCTTTGGTTATTTTCTTCTAATCCAACTATTAAATTAATGCTTTTTTTCATAAATTATATTAATAATATTATATGCGCTTGTAGCTCAATTGGATAGAGCGCCTGACTTCGGATCAGGAGGTTGAGGGTTCAAGTCCTTCCGGGCGCACCAAATTATTCACCTATATTAACCAAAGTGCCTTTTTTTCGTGCTCCGTGAAAAGCTAAATAGAAAATAATAATAGCACCTACAAAATAAAATAAATTTAACGCTAGTGCAGTCATAATATTTTTATAATTTACTATATTATTTACTAAAATGGATCTTGCTTCCTCAAATATATATACCAATGGCAAACCTTTAGCTAATATTTGTAACCATTCTGGTAAAATTGATAGTGGATAATAAACGCAACCTAAAGGGGCTAAAATAAAAAGTGAAGACCACGCTACGTTTTCAAAAGCAGGACCAAATCTTAAAAGTCCAGAAGTAACAAGCAAACCTAAAGTTGTTCCAAAAAGATATAAACTT
>JAAZXX010000921.1 GCA_014239995.1 Verrucomicrobiia bacterium | reverse complement strand
ATGTTCAGGGCGCCAGCGCCCCTGAGCGCAGTTGGAAAGCACATGCGGATGAAATCCTGGAGATCCAGGAATCCTTCGACGGAAGCCACTGGATGAGTGCCTCGGCCGACAACACGATCCGGGTCTGGGAATCCGACACCGGACGGGAAGCAGACTGGCTCGAGGGGCATACGGCACCGGTGATGGGCCTCGCCCAGAACAGTGACGGATCCCTGCTTTTTTCCGCAGGCAACGAC
This sequence comes from Verrucomicrobiia bacterium, assembly GCA_014239995.1. GTDB lineage: Bacteria > Verrucomicrobiota > Verrucomicrobiia > Limisphaerales > AAA164-E04 > AAA164-E04. Next base: position 910 of record JAAZXX010000921.1, on the reverse strand, counting down.
AAGGCCTTGAAGGTCTGGGACGCGCACGCGCGCGAACGCATCTACGATCTGGGGCGCTCGCACGCCTTTGCATTGCTTGATATTCTTTGGGAACCATCCCAATCCCAACTGTTTGCCATCAACCAGCGGGGCGACCTTTACCGTTACGTCCAACTGAAAAACCACTCTGGCGCCGCATCTGCGAGGCCCGGTAGCGAAAGCATCCTGGCCCGCACCGGCAAGCCTGTTGCCTGCCTTGTTCACTGGAAAAGCAGGGAATGGCTGGTCATGGGGACGTTCGATGGGGAACTCCATGCCCTAAACCTCAAGGGAAAGGTCGAGTGGCATTTGCCTCCCTACATACCCAGCGATGCCACGGAGGAATCGCCATGAATCGATGATCGACATTCGAAGTTTTCTGGGATAAGTGAAGTGGATGCGCATTCTGTTCATCAACGGACCCAATCTCAATATGCTGGGCACGCGGGAACCGGGCATCTACGGGGCAAAGACACTCAAGGACATTGAGGCCGCCCTGCAGATCCGATCGGATAAATGTGGAACCGAGATCGATTTCAGGCAATCCAACCACGAAGGCGAGCTCATCACCTGGATTCAGGAAGCTCGCGACAGCTTCGACAGTATCGTTCTCAATGCCGGGGCCTTCACGCACACCAGTATCGGATTGAGGGATGCCATCAGCGCTTCCGGTTTACCAACCATCGAAATCCACCTCTCCAACGTGCATGCGCGGGAAAACTTTCGGCATCATTCCATGATCGCCCCTGTTTGCCGCGGACAGATCACTGGTTTTGGGGAGCATTCATACTTTCTGGCCCTGGAAGCCTGTATCGGTTTCGAAGGAGGCAATGCCTGAGATCCACTTTTTACCATTGCCTTTTTGCAAAATTCCTCAAAAGTTAAATCCATG
>JAAZXX010000920.1 GCA_014239995.1 Verrucomicrobiia bacterium | reverse complement strand
CTCTCAGTTCTTCACGCGTCTTGCCGCCGTGTTTGCGGAGGAGGTCGGCGGTTTCTGGTTGTTCTAAACCGATGGCCATATCTAGCGGTGTGTCGCCAACATCATCCTTCGCATTTACATTTGCACCTTTGGCGATAAGCAGTTCGGCGATTTCCGTGTTGTCCGCAAGATGCAAAGGAGTCCATCCAGTATCAGTATTTGCATGCACAACCGCACCGCTGTTGATCAGTAGTTCGGCGGTTTCCTTGTTACCGGCTACAGCCATGAAATGCAAGGGAGCCCATCCCTTCTCATCCTTCGCATTTACATCTGTACCAGCCTCTAAGCGTTGTTTGACTACATCGATTTTTCCTTCTTTGACAGCATCGTGAATTGAGATGTCTGGCGCTGGCGTGCAACACCCCACCAGAACCACGGCTGCGATTGTTGTTAGTAGGAGGTGTTTCATTTGGCTTCAGCTTTCAATTCTTTTGAAACGTAGAAATTGTAGTCAGTCCCATTTTGGCCTCTGAAATATTTTTTTTTCGCTTCAGTTGGCCATGAAGCAACAACAGATAATATTTGATCATATTTAGTTATGACATCCTCAATATTTTTAATTTCAAAATTGAAGAATTGTGAAAAATCACCATTCTTTCCAATGTTAATTGCATTTCCAGTAAGTTTGCTGCGAATAGATTCCCGATTTCCAGTTTCTGAATTAGTTACTTCAATATCACCTTCCCCTTCCCACCGAATGTCATAATCACCGATTTTTCCAAGGACTATTTTTGGAGTTTCCTTGAAAGATTCACGACTAATTCCATAAAATGTAATTTTGCCTTTTCCTTTAACATTGATTTCAGCCCAAATGTCTTCGTATGTTACGTCCTTGTTTCCTCCCATTTGGATTATATCAATATTTGGTGTCTTCAACAATTGTGACTTGATATCGTTATATTCAGTATAATAACCAGAGGCACATCCTACCAGCACCACGGCTGCGATTGTGATTAGTGTTTGTTTCATGTTCTCACAAGATTTCGTTACAATTTTCGTTCAGCTTTTAATTCATCACCCGTCTTTGCTCCGTGTTTGCGGAGGAGGTCGACGGTTGCAATATCTTTGCGCTTGATTGCCCAATCTAAGGGTGTTTCGCCACCATTATT
>JAAZXX010000091.1:5961-9834 GCA_014239995.1 Verrucomicrobiia bacterium | reverse complement strand
CGCCGAACCAGAAAAAACCATCTCCGGCGTGCTCGTCACGGAACATGACACGGAGTTTTCCGGGGTGGTCCGCTATGAGAAGGATGCCAGCAAACCGTGGCGCCTGGGTCGTTATTACATTAAGGGCATTGGAGGACAACTCTCCGACACCGTCATCGAACTCGTCCCCGTCGGGAATGGTCTCACGCTTGACGCAGGATACCCACGCCAAGCCAAAACCCACTTGATGGATCAGGAGAACTTTATGTTCATTCCAGAAACACTGGTCATGCAACTGGGAGACAAAGTATGCTTTAAGAATAGTGAAGCGGCCTTCCACAACGTCATGTGTCTCGACGGAAAGTCCCCGTTCAACGTGAATCTGGCCAAGGGCCAGGAACATGTACACGAGCCAAGATCCAGCGGCGGCATCCAGCAACCCCTGCGCATACGCTGTGTCTTTCACGGGGCCATGGAGGGCTGGATCTACATATTCCCGCATCGCTTTTACCACAAAACAACCCAGACTGGCTCCTTTCACTTCACAGGGTTTCCACCCGGTCGCTACAAATTGCGTGTGACACATCCCGCTGGGAAACTGTTGCTCGAGACCGATACGCTGACCTTTAGGGAGGGTTCAAGCGAGTTTCTGGATATTTCCATGAACCCAGAACACTTGATCAAAGATGAGGAAAGCAAGAAAGACCATTCCAGGCAGTGAAGCAAGTTTCCAGTAAGAAACCATAGATAATAATCGACACCATGATTCCAGCATTCAAAACGCGTTCATTCCCGCAAAAACAAATCAACCGTCGACAGGCTATCAAGCGAGGACTCCAATGGACAGGGATCAGCATGGCCCTTCCCAACAGTGCATGGGCTGCGTTCGATCAACAAGGCAGGAACGAACAGAGCATTCCGTTCGAAGACATGCCAAAAGCGCGCCCCAACCGCCTTGACTGGGAAATGCTCAATGAATACATGACCCCACAGGATCAGGTATTCAACGTCCAGCACTATGGCATGCCGGAATTTGATACCACCCAGTTCAAGCTCTCGATTGACGGCTTGGTGAACAAACCGATGTCCTTGTCCATGGACGACATTCGCGCGATGCCTCGAAAAGAACAACCCATGACCTTGGAATGTTCCGGTAACGGTGCAGGCAAGGGGTTCATGGATGCGATTTACAATAGCCGATGGACAGGAACCCCACTGGCTTCGCTCCTTGCAAAATGTGAAGTGGATCCCAAGGCCGTCGATGTTGTTTTTTACGGCAAGGACACCAAGGAGGAAGTGCTTCGTCCCGACACGAATCGCGAGCTGAAAATCAAGGTTCCCTTTGGACGCAGCATGACGCTGGAGAACGCCATGAACATGCCATTACTGCTGGCATATGAAAGAAACGGCAACTCCATCGAGCACAGAAATGGTGCCCCCTTGAGGTTGATCGTTCCGGGATGGTATGGAGTGGCAAATGTCAAATGGCTCACGCGCATCGAACTGAGGGACAGGCGTTACATGGGCCGCTACATGGCACGTGATTATGTCACCGTTCGTGGACAGCGACAAGCTGACGAGCTGACATACGTCGAAACCTCCGTTACCAAGATGAACCTGAAGTCCATCATTGCCAGGGTAACTCGAAAGCCGACTCGAGATGGCACCATCCCCCTGCGTGCCTACGGCGCAGCATGGGGCGATGGAACCGAAATAGTTCGCACCGAGGTTCAGCTGAACCATGGCCCATGGCAGCGTGCAAACTGGGATACATCCATCCCAAAACATAAATATTGCTGGCGGTTTTTCTGGATCGATCTGGGCAATGTTAAGGCTGGAGAACATACCCTTGTCTCTCGTGCTGTGGATGTAAACGGACGCATTCAGCCAGCTGCCGAGGATGACGAGATCTCACTGAAAAAAACCTACTGGGAAGCCTACCAGCAGTGGCCACGGAAAATTATCCTGGAGGCATGAACCCTCACTGGGGGGGGCATGCCTGGGTTGAACTGATTGCTTGTTGGATGCCCCAATCTGAAAAACATGCACTGATGGTTTCAGGGAAAGACATACGACGGTTCCCTCGGTCATCTGGATAACGCCCTCCATACGGGCAGTTTTTCTGCGAAATGGTCAGGAGGGTCCTTCACTCACAGCCTCTGGACGAGTACAATTGAAGACGCATTTTTCATGCGGAGGGCAGTGCTTCCCTTTTCCCAACCATGCTCGTATCTGCATCATGGACGTTTTTCTCGGGTGGAAATCAAATTTGTGAATAGGATGCAGGAACCAGAAAGGTTTGATGAATTTTCGATACAGTGTCCTTGTAGCGATCATTCTTTCGCAAAACCTGCCAGTCGGGTTCCTTTGAGAACCGCCCCCATGCTGCTTTACGTTCCTTCATATCCTTGTATCCAACCAGGTAGATCAGATTGGGTAAGCCCGGACCGCTGAGTGCTTCACCGCAAAAAACACTGTCGAGACCCACATTATTGAAAATATCGAATTCCCCGCTGTTGAACATCTCAACTTTAAGGGCAGCCTTGGCCTCGTTATGGCTTTCGTATACCCGCAACTCGAAAATACGCTCGCCTTCACGAGGTTTCTTGACATCAGGGTAACCATCGAAAGGACGCATCAGGGTACTCTCCATCCGAAGGAATGCAGGATCTCCCTTGGGAGTTCCCAGGTATTCCGAAGCATCCGCCAGAAAAGTGTCGTCACGGCCCATGACACGGCGAATGTTGTAGTAGTCCTCGAAGGACGGGAATGGAACGAGAGCATAAATGGAATAATCTTGATCAACACCCTCATCCTGCTTGGGATAAAAAACACCCACCGGCTTGATACCAAGTCGATTTAAGCCCGGTATGGCAGCTTCTTTGAGATATCGATCTACCATGCCACGCTTTTCCAGCGATCCGATATGCCACCGTCGCCATTCAAGCAATTTGGGGTGTGAACCCTCATGATGATCCGCCATCAAGGAGATCGAAGAGAGGGTACCCACTGACACTCCCGCCAAGGCGGCCGCGTTGAAAAATTGTCTTCTGTTCATGACTTTTTCTTAAGTTTAAGGGATAGCATTCTATTTTGAATTCAAACAAAGACAAGTACGCATATGAGTATGATAAGCCCAACGCCAGGTAGGATGATCTCACCAATAACCCAGGGGTCATTTCATTGCCAAGGCATCTTTCCGGTGGCATAAAGCAGGAATGTATTATCGTCGATTCGGCAAGACGGAGTTGCAAATGCCTGTCCTCAGCTGCGGGGGCATGCGCTATCAACATCAGTGGCAAGATACAGCGCCGGAAGACATACCTCGTAAGAATCAGAAGAATCTCGAAGCAACCATCCATAGGGCACTGGAATTAGGCATCAACCATATAGAAACTGCGAGGGGGTATGGAACTTCAGAGATGCAACTGGGATGGCTACTTCCTAAGTTACCCCGCGAGAAGATGATGGTCCAAACCAAGGTTGCACCAGTTGCCACGCAACAAGAATTCCTGGAAACTTTTGACACCTCCATGCAATACCTGGGGCTGGAGCATGTCGACCTACTCTCGATCCACGGTATCAACAATCGAGAATTGCTGGATTGGACCCTTCGGAAAGGAGGATGCCTGGAGGCCGCCTACCGTTTAAAAAGAGAAGGAAGAGTAAAGCACATTGGCTTTTCCACGCACGCCACCACAGATCTCATCCTGGAAACCATCCGCACAGATGCATTCGAGTATGTCAACCTCCATTGGTATTTTGTGAACGATCTCAACTGGCCCGCGATCACCGCAGCCACGGAGCGGGATATGGGGGTTTTTATCATCAGTCCAAATGACAAGGGAGGTATGCTTTATGCCCCTCCAGCAAAGATGATCGCACTATGTGACC
>JAAZXX010000091.1:0-5951 GCA_014239995.1 Verrucomicrobiia bacterium | reverse complement strand
ATGGCCTTCAATAACCTTTATTGCCTGGCTCAACCGGAGGTTCACACGCTGAGCATAGGAGCTGCCTGTCCGGAGGACTTCGATGAACACATCCAGTCTCTTCAACACTACGATCGCGCTCAAGAGGTCATGTCACCCATTGAGTCAGCTCTGCGTAAGGAAATGCACAGGGCGATCGGAAAAGACTGGTGTCAACGCTGGAATGAGGGGCTTCCTGAATACATTCGAGTCCCTGGGGAGGTGAATCTAGTGGAAATTCTCAGGCTCTGGACCTATGCCAAATCGTTGGACTTGGTGGATTGGGGGAAAATGCGTTACAATCTACTGGGAAATGCGGAACATTGGTTCCCAGGCGAGAATGTCGCCCACCTCCCGGAACTATCTGAAAAATGGATGCATGCCCTGGAAGACAGCCCTTTCAAAGACCGCATTCCTGCGGCTCTGGAGGAGGCACACAGCATGCTTTTCGAGAAACCCGTAGAACGTTTGAGTCAATCGTAGGCACAAAGTAACCGGTCAGCAAGGCACCACAATGGCCCGGCATGAAAACAGAGAGGCGGTTGATAGCTCGCTACTGAGCTATTTCATGAGCAACATCTGACGTGCCTGCTTGATCGATTTGCTTAGTTTGCGCTGAAAGGGTGCTGGAAGCCCGGTGTATTTGCGGGGCAGAATTTTGCCCTGCTCAGTCACGTAGCGGCGCAGAAGGTCGACGTTGCTTGCACTTAACTTGTCGATGGTGAAATCGACCACAGGTTTCGGGCGAGGCGTACGGGTAGGGTAACGCCCGGGTTCACTGCGTTTGCCTTTATCCTTAGTATTTTTGCGTGGCATAAATTGTTACGGATGAGATGGTTTAATAATAAAATGAAATCACTTAATCTCCCTGTGAAGGGTGTGGCGACGAAGAAATGGGTTGTACTTCTTTTTCTCCACTTTTTCGGTCTGCAATTTTTTGTTGCGACTGGTCATATAACGTGAGGGGGGTTTACCTTCCTTACGCGCTTCGGTGCATTCAATGGTGACTATTTCACGTGGCATGATTGTTAATCCTTATCTCGATTAGATTTGTTGACGGAATCATCATCAGAGGGTTCTGGGACTGGCGGAGCAGTCCCGACGGAATCTACAGATCCCAATGTCCCAAGACGACGTTGTCGGGCTATACCATCCTTCTCCATCTGCATTTGAGCCTCCACTGTAAACCGTGTCCAAGGAATCGCCTCCAGACGCGCCTTGGGAATAGGCTTGCCGGTCAGTTCACAAACGCCAAACGTCTCCTTCTCAATCCGACGCAGGGCTTCCTCTATCTCGTAAATGGCGTCCTGATCAGATGAAAGCAGACTGAGGGCAAAATCACGATCAAAATTATCGGTTCCTGAATCTGCCATATGCAAACTATAGCTTTGCATTTCTTCAGCAGACTCCTTGGCCAAACCGTCCATTTGTGTCATCAGCCGCTCGTGCAGTCCCAAGAGAGTTTTGTAATACTTGGACCACTGGGGTTTGACCTTGGTAGTGCTCCAGTTCTTCGATTTAGCTTTGGCCGAGGCAGCCTTGGGCTTGTCTTCCTGAACGGGGAGACCAAGGATAGCAGCAGTCGTCGCAGCAGCAACCGTCGGAGTCTTGCCACCTTTTGCATTACCAGAGGCCTTCTTAGCTGTTTTCTTATTGGCAGTCACAGGTTGTAATCCATGTAGTTCAAGCTCTTCCAAACCCCGCGATTTACATACGCACTAGCGCATAGCGATGGTTGCGAGCGAGGGAACTTAGCAAACTTATTTAGAATTGCCACCTTTTTTTGACAGCAAACCCTGCTTTTGAAAAAGATATCCAATCAAGGGGGCAGGTCATGTCTTCTTAAGGCGCACGGCTTGTCACCACAGATAGCTTTCCATCTTCGGCAGACGAGCTGTAGGGCTATGAACGTTTCCGACGACGAAGATCCTTCTCTTTGACCAGCATCGCAGCTTTACCAATACGTCCCCGAAGGTAGTTAAGCTTGGCTCGGCGAACAGCACCGTGTCGCTCAACCACCACCTTCTCAAGACGAGGGGAGTGAACAGGAAAAACCCGCTCCACACCCTCACCGTAGCTGATACGTCGAACAGTGAACGATGCATTGACACCAGAACCGCGGCGGGCGATCACGATACCGCCGAAAACCTGAATACGCTCCTTTTCGCCTTCAACCACCTTGACGTGCACCTTGACGGTATCCCCAACGGAAAATTCCAAAGGTTTCTCGCGAAGGCTGCTTGCCTCAATTTTCTTTAACAATTCCTGATTCATACTGCGTCGTATTTTCTAAATTACGGGATCGTTAAACGAGCCCACTATCCTTAAAGTCTTCTACTAGGTCAGGTCGGCATGCCCGTGTGCGCCTGACCGCCTGTCCATGCCTCCACTCGGCGATGGCGGCGTGGTTTCCGGACATCAAAACATCCGGCACCTTCATTCCCCTGAAGGAGTAGGGCCGCGTATAATGCGGATATTCCAAGAGACCATGACTGAAAGATTCGTCACTGGCACTTGCCGGGTCACCTAGCACCCCAGGAATCAATCGCACAACACAATCGACCAGCACCATGGCTGGCAGCGCTCCATTGGTGAGCACATAGTCTCCGATGGAATATGCCTCGTGGACAAGCTCCTCACGTATGCGCTCGTCAAAGCCCTCATAGCTACCACAAAGAAGAATCAGGTGGGAGCATTCCGATAGCTTCACCGCATCTTCCTGCCTGAATCTTTGCCCGGATGGGGTCATCATCACCACCTTGGCACCCGAAGTGGACAAGCTTTCAACCGCCTCAAAGACAGGCTCTGGTTTAAGCACCATGCCAGGACCACCGCCAAAGGGGCGATCATCGACGACACGATGACGATCTTTGGTAAAGTCTCTCAGGCAATGAATCCTTAAATCCAGGATCCCTTGGCCTTGAGCTCTCCTGAGAATGCTTTCATTCAGAGGTCCCGAAAACATGTCCGGAAACAACGTGATGATATCCACCCTCATAAAAACAGTGGCTACCGATCTGGAAGCCATTCCACGCTTCAGGGAAGTGACATCAAAGCCCCTCCCTACAACTGCAATTCAAGTTTCCTGTTCAGAAACCTCAAGGACACAACGCGATTCGGTCTTTGCACTGCCAGCTTGCATCAGACCGCGAATAGCGTTGATGGTGTTCCCCTGTTTGCCGATGACCTTCCCCATATCCTCGGGATGAAGGCGGACTTTATAAACAGTCAGACCATCCTTCTCTTCGGTGTCTATGTGCATCGACTCGGGATTCTCAACGAGTCCCTTGAGCACAAATTCAACATATTTGAGCATAAAAATCGAGCGGTGTGTTGAAAGAAATAAATGCTAGGCCGATGGGGTTTCCTCGACCTCCGCAGCCGCCTTACGTATCTTGTGAATAAAGCTGGCCACCGTTTCCGAAGGCTGAGCGCCACAGGAAAGCCAGTAATCGACACGATCCATCTTCAGATCAAATTTCTGCCCGGAACGCGAGGGATGATAGGTTCCCAATTCCTCAATACATTTTCCGTCCCTGGGGCTGCGACGATCAGCGGCCACCACTCGGTAAACGGGATGATTTCTAGCGCCCATGCGCTTTAAACGGATCTTGACCATATCTAAAAAAACGACTCAAACGATTTTCGCCTCGCTAAGATGGGCGGATTTTATCTACTTTTACCTCTGCAAAAGAGGAACGAAGAAATTAGGCATGCCAACTTGGAATGGCAAGCTCTCTTTTTGAAAAAAACTCGACGCTTGAGGTTGACAAGAAGAAAAAATAATCCTAATTAAAAGAGGTAATTTACTTATGATTAAACCAGTGCCCGAGAAAAAAATCTCCCATAATGAGGTTCTGAAACAGAACGATCCCCTGCTGGCTGGGCAACTGGCGGCTACCCTTGTGGATCCCGATGCAGATCGCTTTTCGAATGACGACGGTCAATTTCTCAAGTTTCATGGTATCTATCAGCAGGATGACCGTGATAAACGCAGAACCGGCAAGCAGTATATGTTCATGATCCGGGGACGGATTCCGAGCGGTATCCTGACTGCGGATCAATACAAGGTCTATGACGACCTGGCCTCCAAGTATGCAAATAACACATTGCGACTGACTTCGCGCCAGAGCATCCAGTTCCATGGTGTGGTAAAAACCGGATTGGGCCCACTGATGCGATCCATCAATGAGGCACTGATGACCACCTTGGCAGCATGTGGCGACGTCAGTCGCAACGTGATGGCCCCGGCCTGTCCAATCACCGAATCCTGGATGGCGCAGGTGCACAGTGATTCAAAGTTACTTTCCGATGCCCTCCTGCCCACCACTCCCTCCTATCACTCCATTTGGGTGGAAGGTGTCCAGCTGGACCTTGCAGACCATGCAGATCATGATGATCCCCTCTATGGCAAGACTTACCTGCCTCGAAAATTCAAAACAGCGTTTGCAGTTCCCCCGCTCAATGACGTGGACCTGTTCACTCAATGTCTGGGCTTTATCGCGATTGCGGATGGCACGAAGCTGACGGGTTACAACCTGACTGTTGGGGGCGGCCTTGGCATGAGTCACAACAATCCAAATACCTTTCCGCGTAAGGCGGATGTCATTGGCTACTTAGCTCGTGAGGAAGTGGAAAAAGTAGCCAAGGGAGTGCTGACAATCCACCGTGACTTTGGCGATCGCACGGATCGAAAACGTGCCAGGTTAAAATACGTCATGGAAGAAAAAGGTGTCGAGTGGTTTCGCCGGGAACTCGCATCCAGAATCGGCTTCAAGCTTGGAGAAGCAAGGCCCTTTGAGTTTACACGACAAGGTGATCGCTTCGGTTGGCACTCCCAGGCAGACGGCAGACAGTTCCTGGGCTTGTTTGTGGAAACCGGCCGCATCAAGGATACCGAAAAAATACAGCTGAAAACAGCCATACGCAAAGTGGTGGACACCCATGGCCCCGAAGTAAGGCTGACCCCTTCGCAAAATATTCTCATGGTAAACATCCCCTCGGAGGCAGTGGATGATATCAACCAGATCCTGGAGGAACATGGTGTGGCGACGACCCATGCAAAATCACCCGTTCGAAGTGCTACCATGGCGTGTCCAGCCCTTCCTACATGTGGGCTGGCATTGGCGGAATCAGAACGATACCTGCCGGGCCTGATTGACCGTATCGAGGGTCTACTTGAATCTTCTGCCATCCCACAGGAGGAAATCATCATACGTATGACGGGGTGCCCCAACGGTTGCGCGCGTCCCTACATGGCAGAACTGGCATTTGTGGGACGGGCACCCGGCAAATACAATGTTTACGTGGGTGGAAATGAGGCGGGCACGAGACTCAACAAACTTTACCAACAAAGCGTGAAGGATGCTGAAATGGAGACTGTTCTGGGGCCACTATTGAAAAGGTTCACCCTTGAAAGACAAGCTGATGAACGCTTTGGAGACTGGAGTGCGCGATCACTTTGGCCAGAGATCGAAAAACCAGAAAACTCATGACACACGCCTGATTGATTCATCAAGGCGCATCCATAGAGGTTTTTCATGCCCCCACAGACACAAGGCACCCCATCCAAACATTCGGCACCACCGAAACCCTCGGTATTGCATGGATTGTCCCTTCCAGCAGAAAATGCCAAGCTGGAGGACCTGCCCGCTGAAGAGCGTGTCGCATGGGCCGTGGAGCACTTCATGGGAGACTTGGTCCTCTCTTCCAGCTTCGGTGCGCAGGCGGCAGTTTGCCTGCACATGGCCTCCACTCGATATCCAGACATTCCTGTCATCCTCGTGGACACAGGATACCTGTTCCCTGAAACCTACCGTTTTATTGACGAACTGACCAAACGCCTGAACTTGAACCTGAAAGTCTACAACCCGACCATCAGTGCGGCGTGGCAGGAGGCACGACATGGGCAACTTTGGACAAAGGGCGTAAGT
>JAAZXX010000919.1 GCA_014239995.1 Verrucomicrobiia bacterium | reverse complement strand
AGGTGTGCAGGCATGTCTGATCGCAAGAAATCATATTCCGAGCGCGGTCACGCACTGGAAAAACAACATGAAAGTTCCTTTCTATTACGAGAAAACTGGGTACGGGGAGAGTCACAGGAAATCTGGCAAGCAAATAAAAAGTCCAACCATGTGCAGGCATTGCCGTCTTAATAGATCATTGCCTGATGAAACTGGCACGTATGTGGTTGCTTCGTCACAAGGAAAAGTGCTGCGATACATTTGCGTTCAGTAAGTTGACTCAGCAGGATACATTGCAACTCAGATGGTCGAATTCTTCCTGTATGACCGTTCACACAAAAACCCATACCAACCTGTCATCAAGAGTGGATTTATTATAAAATGATCATCAATTTATAGTAGACTCAGCAAACCATATCTGAAAGTCTGACATTATATACCTAGGTGTCCTGCAGGTGGACAACTACAGATCAAGTGCACTTTGGGCAACGTCATCAAACTTCACAGACTCAAAAGAACATCAAACTGAACTCCATTCAAATGAAGGAAAACATTCCAAGTAAGATTCGTGATGAGCTATCCATACTCGTCGAAAAACTTCAGGATACCTGCAGCAACCATTTGGTGTCTGTCGTTCTTTATGACGGTTTGACAAAGAATGAACACATCAAGGAGACGGATACCATTAAACTCATGCTCGTCATGGACACCATTGATACGAGCATCCTGGATCAACTTGCTAAAGTTTTTGCATCCTTTCCGCTCAAAGGGCAACTTCAGCCCCTGGTGTTGAGCGAGTCAGACCTTGAGTCTTCCACCGACGTTTTCCCAATCAAGTTCCTGGACATGCAACAGGACCATGAAATCCTGGCAGGGAAAGATATCCTGAAAGGACTCACCATCCAGCGGCAGCACCTGCAACTACGTTGTGAACAGGAGATCAAGAACCTGATGCTGCGCCTGCGCAAATCCTATCTCATGGGCCTGGATCAAAAAGGTGCACTTCCGCGGATCATGCTGCGGGCCTACTTTACGCTCCTGCGCGCGCTTGATGTCATGGCAGAACTGAAAACAAACAAATCCTACAGGCGCGAGGATGAGATTCTCGATGCAACTGCAGAGCTTGGACTGGAGGTGGATGTGTTGAGACGCATCCGGGCCATCAGAGACGATCAACC
>JAAZXX010000918.1 GCA_014239995.1 Verrucomicrobiia bacterium | reverse complement strand
CTTCTGAATTGTAGGTTTGTCTTTTACCTGGACTCAGGTAGCATCCAAAGGAAGCGGTGGCTTACGGGGTGGCTGGAAAAGTCATCAAGAGCATTGGTGATCTCCCTTGATGGATACTTGATTACGGTTTCTGATCAAAGCATCTTGAGATCAGTCAAAGTTGCTGCGTTGTCGTTATGAACACCAATGTGAACTCTTCCATGCAGATGGTAAAAACATGACTTGGATCTTAATTATTATTGGATTGCTCGTGGGTGTGGCCGTTTTTGACCTTTGTCAGAAAAAGCATGCTATCCTGAGGAATTTTCCAATCATTGGTCATTTTCGATACCTGCTGGAGGCAATTGGACCAGAATTGCGTCAGTATATTGTCACGGACAACGACGAGGAGCGCCCTTTTTCACGTGACCAGCGCCGTTGGGTTTATGCGACCTCGAAAAAGCAAAATGATTATTATGGCTTTGGCACCGATAATGATCTGGAGCTTTCGCCCAATTACATTTTCATCAAGCACAGTGTCTTTCCGCTGAATCGATCCCTGGGCTCCCCGCATTACCGGATTCCCTGTGCCAAGGTCATGGGCGCTGCGCGTGGTCGGGCCAAGGCTTTCCGTCTCCCTTCTGTGGTTAATCTTTCCGCCATGAGTTTTGGCAGTCTCAGTGGTCCCGCGGTTGAATCCATCAACCGTGGTTGCGCCCTGGCAGGTGCGTTGCACAATACTGGAGAGGGAGGTATTTCAAGGCATCACCTGCATGGTGGCGATCTCATTTGGCAGATAGGTACAGGTTACTTTGGATGCAGGAATCAGGATGGCCAGTTTGACCTGGAGGCCTTTCGCAGTGTGGTGCAGCGTTACCCCCAGATTCGCGCCATTGAGGTCAAACTGAGTCAGGGAGCAAAAGCGGGCCTTGGTGGTGTTGTTCTGGCTCAGAAAGTTACCCCTGAAATTGCCTCCATTCGAGGAATTCAACCTGGTAAGGATTGTTTGAGCCCTCCATCCCACAGCACCTTCTCGGATGCGGACAGTCTTCTTGATTTTGTGGAATTGCTAGCGGAGGTTTCAGGTCTTCCGGTGGGTATTAAATCTGCCGTGGGGCAGACTTTATTCTGGGAAGATTTAGCGCAACAGATGTCTTCCGGTTCGCGCGGTCTTGATTTCGTGACCATCGACGGTGGCGAGGG
>JAAZXX010000917.1 GCA_014239995.1 Verrucomicrobiia bacterium | reverse complement strand
CCTCACACTGGAGGCGTGCTGCCTACCCTGGCACAGACGGGACCTTCGGCTCCTTCAGGCATCCTGATGCCTCGAAGCAACGCTTTAGGTTTCAAGGGGGATTTGCTTTGCGCGGATTTCAACCTGCGCCGGATATCACGGCACAAGCTCGTTCCCAAAGGATCGTCCTACCTGGTGAATACGGATACCTTCCTGGAGAGCGACCAAACGGATTTCCATCCCACCGACGTCATTGAAGACGCAGACGGCAGCCTGCCCGTCGCGGATACCGGTAGTTGGTATCACATTTGTTGCCCCACCTCAAAGTTGTCCAAGCCGAGGATTCTGGGTGCTATTTTCCGAATTCAAAAAACGGATGCCACTGCCCTCGAAGATCCTCGTGGTCTCAAACTGGATTGGGATAGGCCTTCCATCCGCTACCTATCCGACGAACGGCCGTTTGTTGTCCGCCGCGCCATTGAGGCGTTGGCAAAAGAGGAGCACGTCGATGCATTACGCACGGCCAAGGCGAGCCTGCCCGCGACTTGGGCGTTGCATCGCATTCCGGGAACGGCAGCACGCAAGGCGATTCGGGAACGATTCATTGCTGGAACTTCCGATGTTCGCGCTGCTGCCATCCACAGCATCGGACTCTGGCGCGATGCGGAAGCGGTCCCCGAGTTGAGCCATGCGCTCATTGCGGATGATGCGAAGCTACGGCGACTGGCAGCCATGGCATTGGGCAGGATTGGTGACAAACGTGTCGTGAGGGCTCTAGCAAAAGCCGGTGCGAAGGAACTCGATCCTTTCTTGAGGCACGCCATCACTTACGCGTTGTTCGAGATGGGTGATTACGGAAGTATTACTGAGGGTCATCCCTTAGGGAAACAGCTTCGGCGCATGGAGGAGCTTTCAAAGCGCGATCCAGCTCCTCATTCCAGACCCGAAATCCAATGGCCCGAAGTGGTCAATCCGGATGCGAAGACATTGGCCAGCCAGCAGGCACGCCTCAAGGAACTCAGCAAATACCTTCCCAGGGGAAATCCCAGGCGAGGGAAAGAACTATTTCACAATGCTGCCAAGTCAATGTGTATCCTGTGCCATCAAAAAGGTGAGATGGGAGCACACTTCGGTCCAGATTTGACAAGGATTGGTGCCATTCGCAGCAAGCGTGACCTGTTGGAAGCCATTGTCTACACGAGCGCTTCC
>JAAZXX010000916.1 GCA_014239995.1 Verrucomicrobiia bacterium | reverse complement strand
CCCCAATGCAAAGGAAACAAGTTATGGTAACACTCCCCTCCATTTTGCAGCAACCATAGGAAGCAAGGCATTCATCGATCCCTTGGTTCAGGCTGGGGCCGATTTAAAATTAACAAGAGACGACGGAAAAAGTGCAGAACAACTACTTTCGCACTTTCATCCAAACACTCGCTTGAGCCAACGCATCCCTTGAACATCACCGCATTAGCAGGTCGTGAAGAAACATTCGAAGCCCGAAGTTCTTCCAACTTCCAAGAAGTAGTTGGTCAAGGGCTCAGAATCCGACCAAGGACGAAAATCCATACCTTGATCCACGCCATCAGGGAGATTCGATGGGCATACTCATGAGAAAAATCGAACGACTCCACTACATGGATACATTAAGGGCGGTAGCCATGTTCCTTGGCCTGGTCCTGCATGCGGGGGTCATGTTCTCCCACTGGACCATCGATGATGCACGGCAGCATGTGGAATCCTCCATGGCACTACACTACGTGATGGAGTTGATCCATGTTTTCAGGATGGAGTTATTCTTTCTTGTGGCTGGTTTTTTCTCACTGATGTTATGTCGATCCAAGGGCATCAGAGCATATGCTCAAAACAGGCTGCAGCGTATTGTCATCCCATTCATTCTATGCGTGGCGTTTCTTTTACCCTGGACCGCAGCGGACTTCTATCTCGACATGATGGACTCGCGTGGAGATTTCCTCCGGCAGTATATGGTTTTCCTCCTGGATCCTACCTATATCTTCAAGGAACCTGGTCCTGTGGGCAACTGGTTGTGGCATTTCTGGTTTCTCCACCTGCTCATTTACTTCATCACTTTTTTTATCCTGGCCAAACTTTCGTGGCGCAAATTAAAACCTCTCCAGCGTATACCTGAAAAGATCATATCCATCCTCAAAGGCAGACACGCACTCCTTGTGCTCCCGATAATCACCTATCCCATCTTGCTGTTCAGTCCTCCCTGGACAGATGTACCCGGTATCGGAACTTCCCTGGATATCCTCGTCTATTACGGTCACTTTTTTTTCCTTGGCGTCTTGTTATTTACCGATCTCAAGATCCTCGATGCGTTTGAGCGTCAGGCCAAATACCACGTGATCCCCTGCGCCATTGCCCTTGTGATTCTGATCCCCCTCATTGACAAGATTCGGTTGTCCTCCCAACCTGAAATCCTTCTCCAGAATTATTCGTTCTTCGCAAGTAAAGCAGCGAACTCAGCCTTGA
>JAAZXX010000915.1 GCA_014239995.1 Verrucomicrobiia bacterium | reverse complement strand
GCCCATAGGCCGGAGGGATCCGTGATGAGTTTGGGCAGGGCCAATGGTCTGCCTAAACGGACATCCGGATTGATGAAACTCAAGTAAACGGGTTCAGGGCTGAGGCATGCATCCAGCAGGTGTGTCCAGTTTCCCACCAGTGGCCAAAGTTGATTCCGGGGCGCAATCGTCATTGTATTCAGGATGCGTTGAAAGACTGAACTTGTTTCTGCTCCATCTCCAAATCCCTGGTGGAGACGATGACCACGGTCTGACCTTTCCTGACCCTCAGCCATGGGTATTTAATGGGGCGATGACGGGTTTTCTGGTGGGAGGGGGTGACGGTCTCGATGATCCAATCACTGGGCCATTGCTTCATTTTTTCCTGAAGGGAGCTTGTGTGCATACGCAGTCCACTCTGGCTGTGTTAAGAGGAGATTTCCCACGGAGGATTGCGACATACCTTCGTTCTCTTGCCTTCATTGAAGGCGTTTTTTTCTTTGACAGTTCATGGTTCTGCATTAGGATCAGTATATGAGAATGAGTCTCAATATCAATAAGGAGTTACTTCATTGCCTGACCTGAAATGTCGGGAGGGAATGCTGAGTTTTGTGAAATGCTGAACCGACCAGATACGATCCAGCGGGGAACCACGGCCCTGTTCGGGTCATTGCATAAGGATGTGGTCCGGGTTGAGTCGATTGATGTTCCACTTCAAAAAGCCATTTGCTGGGAGCGTAACTCATGTCCTGATACCCTCGAAATATGGATGAACCTCAGTGGTGAATTTGTATTTCAATCCCCGCAAAAAAAATGGCATATCTCCCCTGGCAAACTCCTGCTTTCCGTGGCTGGTCACCAAGAGACGGCCTTGCACATCCTGGGCGGCAGCCGTAACAAGATCATCCGGTGGCAACTCAAGGGTTCCTTTGTCTGCGAATCCCTTCCGGCTGAAAGTGGTCACCTGCATCCTGTCGCCAAGGCCCTGCTGCAGACCGAAGTTCCTGATGAGGTGCTTGCCAAGTCCAGTGTGCTGATGCCGGGATTGCGGGATTTTGCCGAGCATATTGGGACTCCTCCCATCATGGCTGCGGCTCGGTCGCTCTGGTTTGCTGGTAAGGCCAGGGAACTCATGGCCCATACGCTTTTCCTTCCCCTTGGTAATGAGTTCTTCTGTACACGTCAAAAACGTGTCAACTGTGAACGCGTCAGTTCGGTAAAGAAAATACTTCGTGCCTCATTGTCTGAGCCCCCGAGTTTGCAGCA
>JAAZXX010000914.1 GCA_014239995.1 Verrucomicrobiia bacterium | reverse complement strand
CAAGAAACGAAACCCGTGGACAAGGGAACATCCTTGGGATGCCAATCGGATGTCATGGATTTACCCAGCTTCGAAACCATCCCCCCCCCCGCGAAGAGGCAAGGAGCGTCATCCCCGGGAAACACGCAACCACAAGCACCCCATGGGGAGACCTGGCAGGCACGCGTGCATCAGGAGAGCACTTCATCCACAGGCCCCACGTCTGAAACATCCCTGAGCGACATGGGCTCACCCACACCCTTGCTCGCCATCCCGATGCGCATCATCGGTGTACTTGGCAGACTTTATGTCCTGCTCGAATCTGATAGAGGTCTTGTGTTAATGGACCAGCATGCCGCACATGAACGCGTCCTTTTTGAGCAATTGCTCAAGAAACTGGAAAAGGGGGAGATACAATCCCAGCGGTTATTACTTGCAGAAACCATCGAACTGAGTCCCGGCGACACACAATTTGTACAGGACATGCTCCCAAAATTGCAGCGTCTCGGGGTTGAACTCAGTGCCTTCGGTGATAGAACCTTCATGCTTGATGCATTGCCGCCCATGGTCCAGACCAAAAATGTGCGTCAATTCATCCTCGATGTGATCGACTCTCTCAAGGCAGCCGGACACATGAATAAAATGCGCCTGAGTGAGGATGTCATCGCAAAAACTGTCTGTCGCCAAGCGATCAAGGCCAACGACAACCTCAAGGGTCCGGAACTCGAGCGATTGATTCGGGATCTCAGAGTCTGTCAAATGCCCTATACCTGTCCACATGGTCGCCCCACACTGATCGAAATGCCATTTGGAGAGCTTGAAAAAAAGTTTGGAAGAATCCAGGGATAAAACAGAACAAGCCACCTTCAACGCAACACTCCAAGTCAAAACGTCCCTTCTTCGCTTGGCACGCCCCCCGTCGAGCTGGCAGGATGCCTCTAAGAATGAGTAACGGACCCAAGTTTCACATTTATATATTCCTGCTGTATCTCCTGACAGGGGGTAGCCTGTGGTCGGCCAACTTCTCGAAAGCCACTTGGGAAATCATCCCAAAGGGCGATGGAGCATGGGCCTATCATCCCGAGACAAATATCGCCACAGCCCACAACGGTGTCATCGTCAAGCTCAAGCAACCAGAGGGCAATCAGGCATCAATTGAGGCTGAGAGGGTAACTATTGACGCAGAGACAAGCGATATTCTTGCCGTCGGCAATGTCACGCTGCACAGAGATGGTCTCGTATGGCGTGGTGATCGGCTTGAATACAACTACGATACCCAGCGCATCGGGACCG
>JAAZXX010000913.1 GCA_014239995.1 Verrucomicrobiia bacterium | reverse complement strand
CGGCGGGAAGAACCTGCAGGCAATTGTCGAGGAGGCTTATTGGCTGGCTTTTTCCCGCGGCCCGACCAGGGAGGAACTTGATCTCAGCATTGATCTTCTTTCGCAGGAGGGCCAGAATGTAGAGAATTTCTGCCATATTCTTTTTACCCTGAATGAATTTGCTTATGTTGACTGAGATGCAGGGAAGTGCCGGCCTGATGACGCGACGAGATGTTCTTGCCCGTGCCGGATGCGGATTTGGCTCGCTGGCCCTCGCCGGGCTGATGTCTGAACAGGACTTGTTGGCCAGCCCGGTGGCAACGGCCGGAGAGTCCCAGTTGCCGCTGTCATCAAGGTCCCCTCAATTTCCCTGTCGCGCCAAGAGTGTCATCTTCCTCTTCATGTATGGCGGGCCGAGTCATGTGGACCTTTTCGACTACAAGCCGGATCTGGCGAAACACGCCGGAAAAAAGGTTGGGGAAGTGGTCGATACAAAGGGGGCGCGCAGCAGTGGCGGGCTTTTCCCTTCACCTTACAAGTTTACGCGTCATGGACAGAGCGGTCACTGGGCATCCGACCGTTATCCTCAC
This sequence comes from Verrucomicrobiia bacterium, assembly GCA_014239995.1. GTDB lineage: Bacteria > Verrucomicrobiota > Verrucomicrobiia > Limisphaerales > AAA164-E04 > AAA164-E04. The sequence continues at coordinate 733 of JAAZXX010000913.1, read as the reverse complement.
CTCTCCCGCGTGATCGACCACACTGCGATGCTGCGTGGGGTATATGGGCATTCGATTAGCCATGCCCCGGCGCTTTTTGAACTCAATACCGGGATGATTCGCACTGGCTTTCCAAGCTTGGGATCTTGGGTGACCTATGGACTCGGCACTGACAACCAGGACCTGCCCGGGTTCGTGGTAATGTATGATTACCGCGGCGGCCCGATCGGGGGTGCCCCCAACTGGGGATCGGGCTTTCTTCCCGGTGCCTTCCAGGGAACCCCGGTGCGCTCAAAAGGCACCCCGATTCTCAACCTCAACAAGCCGGAGAAACTAGGGGACCTCCAGCAGCGGCAACTGCTTGATTATGCAGGCACGCTCAATCGCCGGCACGGGGCGAACCATCCTGCTGATAATGCACTCGAGGCTCGTATTGAGGCCTTTGAGCTTGCCTACCGGATGCAGGCGGCAGCTCCCGAGGCTCTTGATATCTCTCGGGAGAATGACGCGACCAGGAAACTTTACGGCATTGAGCCCGGCAATCCCGGAGAGTATTTCGGCAGCCAGTGCCTGATGGCCAGGCGCCTTGTCGAGCGTGGCGTGCGCTTTGTGCAACTCTATTCAGGTGGCGGGCATGGAGACAACAACTGGGATGCCCATGGCAACATCACCGGTAACCATAACAAGCACTGCGCGGCAACGGATCAACCCATGGCGGGATTGCTCAGGGATCTGGAACAACGGGGGCTCCTTG
>JAAZXX010000912.1 GCA_014239995.1 Verrucomicrobiia bacterium | reverse complement strand
TCTCGGGCAATGTTCATGACCGGTGGGCATAATCGCGGTACAGCATGATGGAGGCCATGAAAAACAAACCCATGAACACCGCCACCGTCTTTTGCAAGGCGGGCCAGAAGGTCAAGGCTAACATGTTTTTTGTAGAATGAGATCGGCATTCCTTGCAGACAGTTTGGTAGTCTGCCCGCTTCCTTTCTCCACCCCATTCTCCCTGTCTCTTGCGAATCGTCCTCATGACTTTAACGCGCTCGATTTCCACGGCTTTTTCGCACTCAAAGCAATATTGCTGTGATGCCCTCTGGAGGCCGTAATGACGGATGACCTGTGCCTGTTCTGCGCGGTAAAAGAAAACCATCGAAAGCAAGGTGATGAGGGGGAAAATGTAGAAAATGATTTTATGTCTGATTCCTCTGAACATCAACTGCATTAAGTGGATTCAACCAGGATGGCACAATGATAAAAAGGCCTCTTTTTTATAACCCGAGACGCCTGACAGCCGCAGATACATCCCAGCCATGTTTTAGTATGAATGATCAGGACTTTCTGGAATCTCTCCAGTGAGCTGTTTGGCTGGAGTGGAAATCCCTGATTTCCGTTTCCATCTGGAGCAGGAATGGTTCACAATCCGTGGTGGATCCACCCAGGGCATCAATGGTATTCTGTTCCGCCCTGTCGTTGGTAACAACCAAAACCGGGCCGTAGGCCAGCAGTTTGTGCGTGACCCGCTCGATGAGGTCATCTGCGGTCTTGTTGCCTTGGCTAAAAAGGACCTCCAGATGTGGATACACCTCCTGGTTTTCGAGACTTGCCTTGGAACCCATGCCGTCAAAAAAGACGGTGACAGGGACGTGTATCGTATCCTGATAGCGTGTCAGCAGGCCAATCAACCAATCGCGGGCCATTGCCGAATGGGGTGCCATCTTTGGGATGCGTTGGCGGCAGGCATGCAACAAGCTGTAGCCATCCACCAGTATGCGCACATAATTCATTGCGTGGATTTTGCTTGCCGCGGCACGCTCGGCAAGTTCAAAACGTTTGTGTGCCCTCTAAAAGAAATCCACGTTCCTATTTTGTCCTCATGAGCTTGTTGTGGTGTTTCCCGAGTATGGGTGCCTTCTACATTCTCTGGAGCAGACGTGCGGGCGGTTTATTGCATCTGGAGGCCATCGTTGGATGGTTGATCCTGTGCTGCCATCTCTATTTTCTCTGGCGATGTTTCAGGCTGAAGCCTCGGCCTTGAGGGATTTTGGGCAGGTAGATGTCTGTTGGGTGCCGTTTGAAGTTCTCCACCGGCGATGAAAACTCACCAGGG
>JAAZXX010000911.1 GCA_014239995.1 Verrucomicrobiia bacterium | reverse complement strand
TGCATGTGGACACGGCCTGGGCTTGGAGTCCTTGGGCAGGGTATCCTTGAGCAAACAATGAAACGATCCGGTTCAATCAAATTTACAGATAATTTGATCAAAAATTAAGTTTCATCCAAAAGATGGCAGCTCAGGACTCTCCTCGATAAGCTCAATCCTGCGCTTGATCACCTCATCCAGGGGAAAGCGGCCCGATGGCCTGCTTGCAACGCCACCCATCACTAGCCGGACTGCCATATCAACTTTGGAATTGATCCCTGCCTGTCAAATGCTATTTTTCAGGTTGTACCTGCACCACATTGCGCGGCAAATCGTATGTCCCCAGCCAGGGAAAGCCGAGGCATGTTGTGTGCGGAATCCTTTTGGAAGAAAATTAACATAAAACCAACCAGAAAGAAATTACATGAGCAACGCTTATCCAAAGCTCCATAACGCCATGTGGCCGGGCCTCGTCGGCAAGGAAGAGGGCACTGATCATCCGCCCATCAACCTGGATCGCATGCTGGAACTCACCGCCAACGCTGAAGTAAACGGCAACCGATTCGATGGAGTGGATTTATTCCTGTTTCACCCCCACACCGATCCTGATGCAAGCGAAGACACGCTAAGGGCCATGGCAGATAAAATCGCCTCCAAAAACCTTAAAGTAGGGTCACTGGTGGCACCCGTGTGGCCAGGTACAGTGGGAAGCACCGCCATGGGTGGACCTGAAGACCGGGAAAAATTTGTTCTTGCTGTCAGGAAGGCATGCCGGATTGCCAAAATTTTAAAAGAACACGGCGTGAGAGAATACGGGATCATTCGTATCGATTCCGCAGATGGCCCAGGCAAATGGCACGAGAACCCAAGTGCCAACACCGCCAGGATCGCGGAAACATTCAGGGAAGCTGCCACGATCGCTGCTGACCACGGGGAACGCCTCGCTGCGGAGGGAGAAATCTGCTGGGCAGGGATGCACTCCTGGAAGGACATGATTGACCTTCTTGAGGCGGTTGGAATGCCGGAGACTGTCGGTTTCCAGGCAGACATGGCACACACCTACCTGTATCTCATGGGCTATAACGCAGAGCAGCATGCACTTCTGCAATCCGGCTACACCGATGAGACCTTTTATCCGGCCTATGACAAAATGGTCAACGCGCTTCGTCCATGGACCATCGATTTTCACGTGGCACAAAACGATGGCTCGGTGCATGGAACCGGGTCACACGACAAAACCGGACGCCACTGCCCTGCGGATGATCCCAACGGGAAATTGGATATCACCCGCTGCGCGTCCTACTGGTTGCAGGATGCCTCCAAGCGTGGCATCCAACACATC
>JAAZXX010000910.1 GCA_014239995.1 Verrucomicrobiia bacterium | reverse complement strand
AGGGCAATTGGCATGGATCGACACTGATGCCGATGAACTTTCCCATCCGAGAGTGGCAGTTCGATGGAAAATTCAAACCACCGTAAGGGCTTTTTGTGATGCATTTTTGCAGATCATTCCTGAACAAAGTATTCCATCGGATGTCAAGTGGCAGTCCAGATTGCTTTCATTGAAGAGAAAACGAATGGAAGACCAACCCCTGACATCATCTGTCCACCTTCAGCCCCGTCGTGTGATGGATCAATTAACAAAACTCATTGGTGAAAGCAGGTGTATTGTTGTCACTGGTGTTGGCTGTCATCAACATTGGGCTGCTCGCCACCTTCCCTATTCTCCGGAAAAATGTCGTCTGCTTACTTCCGGTGGTCATGGCGCCATGGGATATGATTTGCCGACCTCCATAGGAGCTGCGATGACTTATCCAGATCAGCGCGTCCTTTGTGTGGTTGGAGATGGTTCACTGTTGATGAATATTCAAGAATTAGCGACTTTAAGTGAGCGGAATCTTGGTGTTAAAATAATACTATTCAATAATCGACGATTAGGCATTGTTTCACAATTCCAGTTAATTTCGTTTGCTACAGACCCTACTACAGGCCATCTCAAAACCCCGGATTTTGTTGCCATTGCACGGGGTTTTGGCTTACACGCTGACCGCCTGGAAGTTCCCTCTGATTTGAAGCAAAAGTTGGACTGGTTGTGGAATTTGGAAGGTCCAGCGTTGCTGGAAATTAACATCGACCCTGAGGCCGACATTGTTCCAATGCTATTGGCGGGGAAAACCATGGATGCCATGTGGACAGGACGGAAGACATGACATCCAAAGTCGCATGGATTACCGGTGGAAGCCGTGGCATAGGGCATGCTGTTGCATCGCGCCTGATGGGTTGTGGGTATCGTGTGGCCATTGGTTATCACCGCCACAAGAAACCCGCCCAGCAACTTGCCTCTCTGCATGATGGGTCCATGGCCATCGAGGTTGATGTCGGATCCTTATCCTCCATAAAGCACGCCGCCAAGGTCATTGAGTCTGCGATCGGAACGCCCGAGGTTCTGGTCAACAATGCGGGCATTTCTCAGGTTAAACCCTTTCTTGATATTAATGACGATGAATGGGAGCACATGCTTTCCATTAACCTGATGGGGGCTGTCCGCTGTTCCCGTGTTGTATTGCCAGGGATGTTGAAGCGGCGGTATGGAAGAATCGTGAACATCTCCTCCATTGGCGGTCAGAAAGGGGGTCGTTTTCAAGTGCACTACGCAGCATCCAAAGCGGGACTGATCAACTTTACCCAATCTCTTGCCAATTTATATTCAGAGGCTGGGATATGTGCTAATGCCATCGCCCC
>JAAZXX010000090.1 GCA_014239995.1 Verrucomicrobiia bacterium | reverse complement strand
ACGTTCCTCCGGATCTTGGTCCGGACGAGATAATCATTACCCAGTGGCTAGCCGATGACCTTCAAGCCAAGGTCGGGGATACCGTGGACATGACCTATTACACAGTGGGTGTTGGTCGCACCCTACAGGAAGCCACCGCAACGTTCACCGTTGACCGCATTGTTGCTATGGAGGGTATTCATGCCGATCCCACTCTCATGCCGGATTTTCCGGGACTCAAAGATGCGGACAACTGCCGTGACTGGGACACCGGCTTTCCGATCGACCTGGACCTCGTAAGGGAAAAAGACAACACGTATTGGGAAACATACAAGGGCATGCCCAAGGCCTTTATCTCTTTGGCCACAGGGATGAAACTCTGGAAGAATCGTTTTGGATCGCTGACAGCAGTACGCTACCCGGACATGGTAGATGAGACAAAACGCATCCAGCTGACTCAGCAAATTCAGGAACGCATTGCCCCATCAAAGCTGGGCGTCGTGGCGATCCCTGTGCAAGAGCAGGCGAAAGCGTCCGTGATGGAATCTCAGGATTTCAGCGGCTTGTTCATTGGTTTCAGTTTTTTTCTGATTGCCGCCGCCATGATCCTGATGAACCTCCTGTTCCAATTCGTCATGGAACAAAGAGTCCACGAGGCTGGCATTCTCATGGCTGTCGGAATGACGCCTCGTCGCCTGAAGCAATTCCTGCTTCGAGAAGGCGTCCTCTTGAGTCTGGTCGGAAGTCTCCTTGGAGCCGTGCTGGCGGTGCTCTACGCCAAAGGCATGCTGTATGGCCTATCAACAATCTGGCGGGAAGCAGTGGGCACATCTTCACTCACGTTTCATTTCAACCCCAGAACACTGTTGAACGGTATCGTCGGATCCGTGGCGATGGCGGGAGTTACCCTTTGGTGGGGCCTGCGCAAGCAGATCCAAAAACCAGCACATATCCTTTTGACAGAGGGTCAGATCGAAGGACAGTCCACACAAGCAACGGGAACGGGACATGGCTTTATCATCGGAGCTGGATGCAGCCTGGCAGCGCTTGGACTTGCTTATTTTGCGCAAGGATCCGAACCGGCTCAGGCAGCCGGTTCCTTCTTTGGCGCGGGAGCACTCTTGCTGGCGGCCGGGTTATTCACAGCCTCGGCACTGCTTGGACGTTTGCAACAGGCCACGGTGAACCATGCCCCCAACCTGGCACAATGGGGCGTGCGAAATGCCTCACGACGCAAGAAAAGAAGCCTGGCCACCATCAGCATGCTGGCTTTTGGCACCTTCATGATCATCGCCGTGGGTGCTAACAAGCTGGATGCCCTCCGTGATACCGGGAAACGCTCATCTGGAACAGGTGGCTTCAGCTTCTGGGGCGAAAGTTCACAAGCTGTGGTAAAGGACCTGAATGGTGCAGAAGGAATCGAGGCATTTGGCCTTTTTCCTGACGCATTGAAAGATGTTCATTTTGTCCAGCTGCGTCTCCGCGAAGGTGAAGATGCCAGCTGCCTGAACCTCAACCGGGCACAACGACCACGCCTCCTTGGTGTCAACCCTGACGAACTGGCTTCACGCAAGGCATTTACTTTTGCCCAGGTCTGGAATCAACTCCCCACGGAGACATCACCTTGGGAAATCCTCCATGAAGTGGAACCGGACGGTACCATTCCAGGCATTGCTGATGTGAATTCCATCATGTGGGCGATGGGCAAAAGCGTGGGCGACATCCTTTTGTATCAAAACGCCAGGGGGGAAACCTTCAGGGTTCGGTTGGTCGCAGGGGTGGCCAATTCTATCCTTCAAGGCAGTATCATCATCTCGGAATCCGCATTTGTAGATCAATTCCCCCATGAACCCGGCTACCGTTTGTTCCTGATTGACACACTCAAGGAAGACAAGCTGGCGGTTTCAAAGAAACTGACACGTGCCATGGCGGATATCGGACTCTCGCTTCAGGATACTGTGGATCGGATGAATGCCTTCAATGCAGTTCAAAATACCTACCTCTCAACCTTTCAGCTGATGGGAGGTCTCGGCATGATTCTGGGCAGTTTCGGCATGGGTGCCGTGGTGCTGCGAAACCTTTTGGATCGCCGTACCGAGCTTGGCCTGCTGGGTGCCGTCGGATTCACAAAGCAACGGATCAGCGCTCTGGTGCTTGTCGAGCACCTTGGATTACTCGTCTACGGACTCCTGATCGGGGCTGTGAGCGCGTGGGTCGCAGTCATCCCCAGTCTTCAATCGCCCGGGATCGAAATCCCATATCAATCCCTGGCCATAACCCTCATCACCATTTTCATGACGGGTTTCGCGTGGACCTGGCTGGCAAGTCGATCTGCCCTTAAAGGCACGTTTCTGGACGCCTTGCGAAACCAATAGCGTGGGGGACAAAAAGCTTTCCCTTCCCAAAGGGGTGACCCATGATCTGGTTTATGTCCACAACACTTCAGGCATGCGTAAAGGGTCTAGAAAAACATCCATGGTTGCCAATGGTACTAAGAAAATCCTTGACCTTGCCCGCCCTTCTTTTCTGCCTGTCTGCTTGCGTGCAACTGCATGCCGCAGATCCCCTCTATCAACAGGACTTCAATGAAACCGAGCCTGGTGAAACCCCCAATGACTTCCTCGTGCTGGGAGGTCGATTTGGTGTCAAGCAATCCTGCCTTGAACTCCCTGGCACACCGCTTGACAATCATGGCGCGGTATTTGGTCCGGACAATGAAGGGGATATCGAAATAAGCGCCCGCATTCGATCGGAGCGCAAGGGCCGGCTGTATCCCTCCTTTGGCATCGGATTATTTGGACTGGGAGGCTATTCACTGAAAGTCTCTCCAGCCAAAAAGAACATTGAGCTTTACCGCGGACGCACCATGGTATCGGAAGCTCCCTTTGATTGGAAATCGGGCCACTGGACACATCTGCGACTGGAGATCAAGTCAGCAGAGGCAGATACATGGAGCCTCCGTGGCAAGGCCTGGGTGGAAAATACAACGGAACCCCTCACCTGGCAGATCTCAAGCACGACATCCATCGCTCCCACCCAGGGCAAAGCAAGTCTTTGGGGTCAGCCATTTTCAGGGAAAGCCATCCAGTATGATGACCTCCTGATCAAGCGTCCAGAGACAGCTTTCGTTAAGAGTAACACCACTTTTGAACTTGGACTTCAGACCTGGACACTGCGTAACCTGGATTTCGAACAAACCGTTGCTTTCGCAAAGGAACATGGCATCCGAATGCTCCAGCTTATATCCAAGCATCTCAATCCGCACGCGGACTGGCCGGAACTTGAAGCAAAGAAAGCCATCCTGGATGCCAACGGGCTCACGGCATACACGTTTGGAGTTGCCGGCACCTCCCTGGAACATGCCTACAATCGCAGGCTTTTTGAATTTGCCAAGTTCATGGGTATCAAGGTCATCATCGTGGAACCACGCGATTTCAAGATCTTTGATTCGCTCGAAAAACTAGTGCAGGAATTTGATATCCGCATCGCCATTCACAATCATGGCCTCACCTCGCTCTACGGCAATCCTCTGGTTGTACGAAGCATTCTCAAACATCGGGACCCTCGCATCGGTGTATGCCTGGATGTCGGGTGGATCACTGCAGCAGGATTTGATGCCGCCAAGGTATACCGTCGTTACGAGGGACGTGTTTATGATATTCACCTCAAAGACAAGACGGTGGAGATAAGTGGAAAGGGGCTGGTGGGTATCAGTGCCAGCATTGGCAAGGGCGATGCCAACATCAAGGGCCTGATTCAGGAACTCGAAACCTCTGCCTTCAAGGGTGTGCTGGCCATCGAGACCGACAGCCCGATTTTCGCGCGTCAACCCTCCGAATTCGTGAAAGGCGCCAAGTCCTATTTCTTGGACCTGTTACCACGCTGAAACAGGATCGCCTCGAGAGGCTTGGCTGGGGTATCCATGAAAGATACAACGTTGAAAATCCTTTTTGTCTGCATGGGAAATATCTGCCGCAGTCCTGCGGCAGAAACCGTGATGCAGGCCAAGATCGACGAGGCAGAGCTCACTCATCTGATTCAGTGTGATTCAGCAGGCACGATTGGTCTCCATAGCGGGCAACCCGCCGACAGGCGCATGCGTGATATTGCCTCCCAGCGGGGCTATCACATACAAGGCAAGGCAAGACAAATCCAAGCCAAAGACCTGCAGAGCTTCAATTACATCCTGACCATGGACAGGGACAATCTGGAGGATGTGATGGGCCTGGACCGACAGGGATACTACCGCGAGAGGATACAACCCTTCTGCAACTATGTCCGACGTTACAGGGATGATGCCGTACCGGATCCATATTATGGGGGACTGAAGGGATTCGATCATGTCCTTGACATTCTGGAGGATGGCTGCAGCCATTTTCTGGAACAAATCACGCCCTGAGGGGGCTCCAGATCCACACGAGAAGGCACAGCGCCCCAGGCAAAAGGCATGCGCCCTCATCAGGTGCAGAGGTCTTTATCCCTTGCCCGCCATCGTGGGGCCTGATACGTTGCCGGACCATTACCTGAACCGATATCACGTCATGCATCTTAAAACCTTCATCACCTTGTCCATTCTGGTATTTCTTGGAATCATGAACCTTTCAAACACCAGCACAGGCGCCGCCCCGGGACCCAAACGGGGCAATCTTGTTCACATGGTCTCCTTCAAGTTCAAAGACTCTTCTACCAAGCAAGACCGCACCCAGGTGGAAAAAGCATTTGCGGCATTAAATAAAAAAATACCACAGATTATTTCCTATGAATGGGGAACCAATAACAGTCCGGAAGGCCTTAATAAAGGATTCACCCACGGGTTCGTCCTGACCTTTCACTCAAATCAAGACCGCGATGATTACCTGATTCATCCACATCACAAGGCATTTGGAGCACTGGTTGGCCCATTGTTGGAGGATGTCTTCGTGGTGGATTTCTGGAATAAAACCGAGTAAGCATCAAACTCTCGCCAAACCTGCCTCCCCACCTGAATAGAAATTTATGGCTGCTAAACCTTATTTGAGTGCTCCAGTTGCGACCTCAGACCTGCCCAAGGGAATACCTTATATCATCGGGAATGAGGCTGCAGAGCGGTTTAGCTTCTACGGCATGAAGGGTATCTTGACCATCTTCATGACCAAATACCTCTTCCTATTACAGGACGTGCCCGGGGAACCCATAGCTCGCACCGAAGCCGTTGCCAGGTATCACGAATTCAATGGATGGGTCTACATGACACCATTGGCTGGTGCGTTTTTGGCTGACACCTTGCTCGGGAAATACAGGACCATTTTAAGTTTGTCTATTGTCTATTGTCTTGGACATCTTGCACTCGCCTTGATGGGCACACCCGGAATGAGCGCCGAGAATTGGATGATGACAGGTCTCTATCTCATTGCTCTTGGGTCCGGAGGCATCAAGCCTTGTGTTTCAGCCCATGTGGGTGATCAATTTGGCAGAGCCAATAGTCACTGGCTCACCAAGGTTTTCGGCTGGTTTTATATCTCCATTAATGTCGGAGCAGCACTGTCAACGCTTGCAACGCCGCTCCTGCTGGAATGGTATGGTCCACACTGGGCCTTCGGAGTCCCGGGCGTATTGATGGCAATCGCTACGTTTCTGTTTTGGATGGGGCGTAAGGTTTTCATACACATCCCACCTCGTGGGCGGGCATTTTTCAGGGACACCTTTTCCTTGAATGGCCTGGTTACGATCGCAAAGCTCTTTGTTATTTTTGCTTTTGTCGCTGTTTTCTGGGCACTGTTTGATCAAACAGGCTCATCGTGGGTACTACAGGCTGAGGATCTCGATCGCAAGTGGCTTGGTATCCAGTGGCTCCCTTCACAAATACAGGCGATCAACCCGGCCATGATCGTCACCCTGGTTCCAGTCTTTGGTTACTTCGTATATCCCCTCATTGATAAGATTTTCCCCCTCACTGCCTTGAGGAAGATTTCCATCGGGCTGTTTGTCATGGTTCCGGGGTTTGCAATCGTTGCCATGCTGCAGTCGTGGATCGATGCCGGGAATACTCCGTCGATTGGCTGGCAACTTTTTGCGTATGCCATCCTGACGGCTTCAGAAGTCATGGTTTCGATCACCTGTCTGGAGTTTGCCTACACACAAGCCCCAACCAGCATGAAGTCCGTTGTGATGGCTCTTTTTCTTTTCTCGGTATCCTTGGGTAATTTTTTCACGGCTGGGGTGAATAAGTTCATCCTTGTTGAAAAAGGTGATCCGGAAACCGTGACAGAAATCGCCGAGAGCCACTTCGATGAAGCAAGAGCGAAAGTTCTGGATTACTTTTACCAAAATAAGGAAAAACTACCACGAAGCGATGTAGGAGGCCCCATGGCCGCTACGATTTCCGATGAATGGGCGTCCCCTCTGGGTTATCGCATGGTAAATAAAAACACATACAAACTGGTGAGTCTCGGGCCTGACATGGAAGCCATGACGACGGATGATATTGTGCAGACTGTCAGTGTTTCACGGCCAAGATCCGGCGATGAAACGCAGAAAAACGTCCCTCTGAATTGGAGAGAAAGCCGCCTGATTGAGATTCTGGGTGAGGAAGGTCGCAGGCAGGTGGAACGCGAGCGTGGTGGCGTGGAATCAATTGAATTTAATGAGAAGATCAGCGTCGGTGGGCAAGTCAAACTTGAGGGTGCCGATTATTTCTGGTTTTGGACCTGGACCATGCTAGGGACAGCGGTGAGCTTTGTTTTTGTAGCCATGTATTACCAACCAAAGACCTACATGCAAAAAGAGGCTCCACCTGATTCCATACAGCCTGTATGAGACAGCATGTAAAACCAGGAGGCGGTTTGGGATGAATTCCAGGAAATCTGAAAAACCGTTTGCATTCTATTCAAAAACAGAGATGTTCCAGTGAATTCTAAAGCGTTATGAAATCCATATTGAAAAAATCATTCGCCTGGATCCTGACCATGTCAGTTCTGGGAACAACCATGACAGCCACGATGCAGGCAGATCATCACAACGAAAAGAACGCCTTGAGCTTCGAGATGAAGACCCTTGAAGACAAGGCTGTGAACCTGAAGGACTGGAAGGGAAAGGTGCTTCTGATGGTCAATGTTGCCAGTAAATGTGGTTACACACCACAGTACGACGGATTGCAAAAGCTCCACAGTGAATTCAAGGACAAGGGGTTTTCCGTTGTCGGGTTTCCATGCAATAATTTTGGCAGCCAAGAACCGGGTTCCCACGCCGAAATCATGAGTTTCTGCAAGGAGAATTACGGGGTCACCTTTCCGATGATGGGTAAGATTGATGTCAAGGGCAGCAAGCAGGCCCCTCTTTATAAATACCTCACCTCTCACCCCGATCACGGAGGTGGTGTGCGATGGAATTTTGAAAAATTCCTGGTAGACAAGCAAGGCAATGTAATCGGTCACTACAGATCAGGGGTAAAACCAACCAGCAATGAACTCAAGATGGCAATCAACAAGGCACTCCAGGCCAAATAGAAGATTCCAGGGATGAACAGGCGTCGTCTGGGAAAAAGCGGTTTGGTCGTTTCGGAGATATGCATGGGCACCATGACCTTCGGTGATCAGACCGAGGAGTCCATGGCGCACAGGATCCTGGACACAGCCTATGAGCATGGGGTCGATTTCTTCGATACAGCGGAGATGTATCCCGTCCCCCCTCATGCCAAAACCTTTGGGGTGACCGAGGAGATCGTCGGAAGGTGGTTGAAACACAAGCCGCGCGACTCGGTCATCCTGGCGACCAAGATCACGGGAGCAGGACACGGCTGGTTTGTGCCACCCGTCAGGCACGGCATGACCACACTGGATCGTCACCAGATTACAAGGGCTGTAGAGCAGAGTCTGAAACGGTTGCAGACAGACTATATTGATCTCTATCAGACACACTGGCCTGACCATGGCATGCGCCATCAGGAAACCCTGGCAGCCATGACTGCTCTGAGGGATGCTGGGAAAATACGAGTCCTCGGCAGCAGCAACGATACATGCTGGGGGTTGATGAAAAACCTGTGGACTTCATCGGAAACAGGCCTGATGCACATGGACACGATACAAAATAATTTCAGCCTCATTAACCGGCGCTGCGAGAGCGAACTCGCCCAGGTTTGCCGCCAAGAGCAGGTCAGTCTGCTCCCTTACTCCCCATTGGCTGGAGGTGTCTTGTCAGGCAAGTATAATGATGGCAATTTCCCTGAAGGGGCTCGCTTTTCCCATTACTTGCAGCACGGAAAAGAACGTCAGAAAAAAATGGCAAGACGATTTGTCAACGATCGTACGCTCGAGGTAGCTTTCAGGGTCAAGGCCTTGGCTGGAGAACTCGGCATGCATCCCGTCACACTCGCAACGGCCTGGAGTAAACAACATGATTTTGTGGCATCCACTATTATCGGGGCCTCCGACGAAGGACAGCTTAAGGACAGCTTGGCAGCGGCGGGATTAACCCTGGATCCAGAAACGATATTGAAATTGGAGGAGATCGAAATAGAAATCCCAAACGCCATGCCAGAAGATGGTCTGCGTCGCCTGTAGGAGCTGAAGCAGGCAACCGCTGCAACTGATCAATCAAACCATCAGTAGCATGGCCAAGGATAGCCAAGGTTGATTCTATGTGCCTTTACCGTAAATTTCTTCGGGTGACTTGAGCATGGGCTCGGTAACCTGCACCGAACGTCCTTCATCGGAAATGGAGGTAAAGAAGCAAGATCGATACCCCTCATGACAGGCCGCTCCCTCCTGCTCCACCTGAATCAGAAGGGTATCACCGTCACAATCGTAGGCAATGTCCTTGACGCTCTGTGTGTTGCCACTTGATTCTCCCTTCATCCAGAATTTTTGACGCGACCTGCTCCAGAAGTGCGTTTTGCCCGTCTGGACCGTTTTTTCCAGAGCAGAAACGTTCATCCATGCCATCATCAATACCCTTCCAGTGGAGGCATCCTGTATGATGGCTGGAATCAGTTCGTCGTTGTTAAACTTCAGATTTTCAACAAAATCCATAATCTTAATTTAATGCTGGGAATGGACACGCCTGGCGAGTCACATTTCAGTAATGAACTCGCAACCACCCATGCAGGTCAAGCAACAAAGGCAGTGCATGGGAATACGAAGCCTTTCCAGGCCGATCTCATGCCCACAAAAAAACCGTGCAGAGACCAAAAAAATCAGTGAGATTGGTATACTTGAATGGAATAAATCCTGCAGCAGGAGCCCACGTGAGAGGATTGAGTCAACGACGGTCTTTCATCGAAAAGATCTCCGATGCCTACACATGCGCATCGCAAACCTGTATCCTTGCCATGACGTTCTGGATCTGCCTGACGCCCCCCTGCCCTGCATGGGCCAATTCCCATGAAAATCATCCCTCGCCATCGTGGGAACGCTTCAAGATCAGCTCATGGTCCGGCATACATCATGCGGAAGTAAGACCTCAGGAACTCCTCGTCTGCGTCAAGGGAAGCACAGCACAATGGGCACGTAAAAGGCTGGATACAAGCGCTGGCTATGATTGGGAACCGCTGATCCCAAAGGTCGCTGCACGCAACCCACTCGGGCAACGATCCAACTATCTAGGACAAAACCACTCACTGGACCAATGGCTTATTCTCAAATTACCGAAAGAGACACCCTTGCATTATTTGATGCATCAACTGCGCATGGATCCCGAGGTCACTGCGATGGAGCCCAACTACCGAGTCGAACTCCACCAGGCAAACCCTGATGACTTTTTACCTGATGACTTTTATTTCGACCGGTCCTGGGGCCTTCACAACACCGGACAATTTGAGGGCAAAGTGGACGCAGACATCGACCTTCCAGAAGCATGGACGCTTGGCACGGGCAGCAAGCAGGTCAGGGTGGCGGTTATCGATACTGGAATAGATTATTTCCATCCAGATATCAGGGATAATCTGTGGATCAACCATCGCGAAATACCCGGCAACGGCATGGAC
>JAAZXX010000909.1 GCA_014239995.1 Verrucomicrobiia bacterium | reverse complement strand
CGCCAGGGCATCTCCAATGGGCAACTTGTAAAAAGCAGGCAGTGTCAATGAAGCAGCCTCATCACCTGGCTGAGACATTCGGTAATTCAATGCCTCAGCCTGCAATCGAGCTCCATGACAAGCGTGACACATTTGGTAAGTACGGTAACGGGCCAACAGAACACGCACGTGCATTTTGTAGGATTTCGATTCAAGCCATCGAAAATAACCTCTGACCCCATACCAGGCATTCGGCCATTGATGTTCCGCATCGTTACCATAACCCGGATCGCCTTCAAGGACCCATTTCCAGTGGTGCTCCTCAAGATCTCCAAAAGGAACCTTCGTTGGCACATTGCGTTTTCGGCAGAATTGCAGGAGATCACGCTGGCATTCCTGTCCATTTCCCGTTTGCCAAGGCCTGACAGCACCACCGGCAAGACTAAGGCTCGGGTCGGGTATGGCCGCCTTGGGGTCCAGGGTAATAATACGACCAAAGCCCTTACATGTCGGACAGGCTCCTACAGGATTGTTGAAGCTGAAAAGTGAGGAGCTGGGCTCTGGGAAATCCAGATCACAATGGGGGCAATGGCGATGACGCGAATGCCGAAAACTTTTTTGAGGCTGGGAGGGTGTAAGCCATCGCACAGCTAAATGTCCCTTGCCAAATTGATAAGCCTGCTCGCAAGCCTCCACGAATCGCGCTCGCATGCTGGCATTCACCTTGATGCGATCCTGAATGATCGTCAAACACTCCGGACGCATGGATTCGAGTGATTCCAGGGATTCCTCAAGGCGCGTTGGCTCACTGCCTATCAGCAGGCGCGTGAATCCCTGTTGTTTGACCAAGTCGACCGATGCACTCAAATCGAGTTTGGAACTCAGGGGAACGTCAAATGTGATCAGGATGGTTTCTCCCGGAGCAGTAGCACGCCAATGCTTCCAGACTCGGCCCGGATCCTCTTCCCGCACGAGGGCTCCACATCCTGCACAATAGAGCATGGCTTTCTGGGCCCAGAGTAACTTGGCATACTCGCAAATCTCGGTCATGGTTCCAATCGTGGAACGCGTGGTTTTTACTGTATTACGCTGCTCGATGGCAATGGCGGGAGGAATACCATCAATGCGATCCACCATGGGCTTATCCATGCGGTCGAAAAACTGGCGAGCATAGGGAGTAAAGGTTTCGATATAACGGCGCTGACCCTCCGCGTAGAGGGTATCAAACGCCAACGAGCTTTTGCCCGATCCACTGAGCCCGGTCACGACAACAAGCTTGCCAAGCGGAATATCCAAATCAAATCCCTTGAGATTGTTGTGTCGAACCCCTCGCAACTGAATGCAGTTTTCGGCTTGGTTGTCAGGCATTGGGTCACAATCTATCGGAGCTATCCTC
>JAAZXX010000908.1 GCA_014239995.1 Verrucomicrobiia bacterium | reverse complement strand
CGCAAAGGCGTCTGGATCCAGATGCTGAGGTACGTAGCCTACCGAGGTTTGGATGGCATTCGCACACGAACACCCTGCACTGGCCTCTGGTACGAGCAGCAAGCCACCCGCGGGGATCATTCCAAGCCAGCATCCGCTGCGCAGTCCCTCGAACTGTACGCGCTTGTTGGTTTGTAAATCCCACTGTCCATGATAGTAATGACGATAAAAAATGCTGTTTAGAGCTGCGGACATTGTGCCACATCCGCGCCGCTCTGGAAGGTCTGTTCGCAAAAGTTTGCCATCCCGCAGGCTGAAGGCCCTTTGATCGGAATAAAACACATCTCCAATCACCACGGGATGTTGAAGGTGTCCGCTGTGGTGGTTTTTGCCCGCTTCGTGACTTTCTTCCCACAAGAGCGAGCCTGCGGCGACCGGGGTTTGATTCTGGTCACCCTGCTCAGGAATTCTGGCGGATGTATTGAAGGCAAAGGTGTGATAGTGCTTATCCTTGTCTGCACCCGTGACGACCAGCGTGTCGTTGCTGAAGGTCATGTAAGTTGTAAATTGACACGCGCTGAAATCGTGGGTGCGTTCCCATTTGGGTTGACCACTTTCCAGGTCGAGACAAACAAGTCGGACGTCTGTCAGAAGTTCAGGTGCAACTCGTCCCGTCTCGGCCAGGATGGCTTTCTGGTGGCGGCTTTCCAGGAAGAAAATTTCGCCTTTTCCGATGGTGATAGTGGAATTGATGATCGCTCCTCCTACATAATTCCAAGTGCTTTCACCGCTATGGCGGTCGAGCCCGAAGAGTCCGTTGCTTACCACGCGACTGACGTCCTCAGGGTGGTAATCCTCAAACCATTCACCGTCATCTCCCAGGTAGCGAGAGCCTGACTTGACACTGCTTCCGATAAGGGTGTCCCTCACCGAGGCCAAATACCCCCAATCCACCTCAGAGGAACCTTCAGGGCGTACGACCTCAAATCTGAGTTTTCTATTCCCTGTATCACCCTCGACTCCGATACAATGCCGCCCTTGAGCGATGTAGAGGTAGTCGTGTGTTCCAATCATGTTACTGCAGTCACGTGGCACATTGGCACGACGCATCTCGGGACTGAAGTAGTTCCATAGAATGGTCCCATTGTAGGAGTCCAGGCCAAACAGGACACGGTCGCCCTGAATAAACAGTCGGCCGTTGACCGAGATTGGCGCTGGGTTACGTGGGCCACGGTCGGGCATGGGGCGAGGTCCCGGATCACCCCACCACAGGACGCTGAGATCTCCGTGTACCAGGGCATCCTGACTGCAGGATGAGTTATCGACTCCACCGTATTGATGGCTCCAATCGCCTGCTCCAACGAGTTCTCCACGCCTTCCCACCAGCCAGGTTTTCCTGGATCCCTTT
>JAAZXX010000907.1 GCA_014239995.1 Verrucomicrobiia bacterium | reverse complement strand
TGAGGACTGGGAGGGGGCTTCACTCCTCCTGAGCACCTTGCTCGACCGCTATCCGGATCAACCAGGACTCGACGGAGCACTCTATCTTGCTTCCGTGGCGGCTCGTAAGCTGGGAAAACATCAGGAGGAGCGTCAGCACCTTCGGCGCCTTGCGGCCATTGATGGGGATGTCAGCGACGTCTATCGACGACTGATCGCCATGGCACGTGAGGAGGAGGATTGGGAAGCACAGAAATTAAACGCAGAACGCTATCTTGCAGTCAACCCCCTGACCAGCCACCCTTATGAAGCCATGGCTGAAGCAGCTGAAAATCTCAATAATCTCCCAGAGGCCATTCAAGCTCGCAGGGTCATCCTTGAATTAAATCCCACGGACCCGGCTCTAGCCCACTACAAACTTGCCAGACTGCTTGATGCCACAGGGAATGGTGAAGCCAAGCGTCATGTCTTGCTGGCACTTGAGGAAGCACCTCGCTACCGGGAGGCTCAGACAATGCTCCTCAAACTCCGTCAAGAATCCATGACACCGGACACATCGACTCCGCAGAAACAAGGACTCCCCCATATGGACAGCACCTTGGAGGAAACAGGGAAGAAAAACTCCCGTCCAGAGAAGGCCGTGGAAAACGAGACTGCCCTTGAAAACCCGCCTTCAAGGCCTTGAATGAACCAGCATGCCATATCCAGAGATTAACCCCCCTCTCCCTTACAAGGGATCCTTCCTCAGGAGAAACCGGGCAATCTTACCATGGATCGTGACCCTTGCTGTGATCTTTTCCCTGTCATCCACCAAAGCCCAATATGGTCGGCGTTTCCAGCAACCCAAAGATGAACGTGCCGGCGTCCCCAAATGGGATATCGATGCCAGATATCAATCGGATGTATTCACATTCGTGCGCATCCAATATAACTCCTGGAGTGACCAGCACGGACGTTGGGGGAAAAAGTGCCTGATTGACTGGCCTGAAAGCGACCTGAATTTCGCCTATCGACTAGAGGAATTGACCTCATTAAAAGTGGATTCGGAAGGTAAAATCATCGACCTGACCGATCCAGCACTTTTTGATTATCCTTTTGTTTATCTCATTGAACCCGGAGAAATGGTTTTGCGTGAAGAAGAACGCGAGGCACTCAGGAGGTACTTGCTGGGAGGAGGATTCATGATGATTGATGACTTCTGGGGAGTGAAGGAATACGAAAACCTCAGGCGGGAGTTATCACGCGTATTTCCAGATCGCACCCCCGAGGAGCTCTCCATTGATCACCCGGTTTTTAATTTTGTTTTCCCTCTCAAGGAAAAACCACAGATCCCCAATGTAGGGCCGGGCACGGATAGTCAGTGGGACGGAATCACATTCGAACGATGGGACGCCCAGTCTCCCTTCTACAAAG
>JAAZXX010000906.1 GCA_014239995.1 Verrucomicrobiia bacterium | reverse complement strand
CCTTGACCGGCACAGTGGATTACGCGTTGTGGGACAATGTCCTGACTCGCTTGGAAGGACGATGGGATTCACTGGAAGACGGCACTGGTGCAGGCAACGGTTTTGGTGATGATATCTTCACCTTGACCCTGAATGCGATCTACCAGTTCTAATCGAACTCCGATCAAGAACCTTTAAAAAAAGCCCCATGGGAAACCATGGGGCTTTTTCTTTACCAACGACTTGCCCAAGGCGTTTTGTCTGATATATTATGAGTGTATGCATCGTGTGATCAAATACATTTGGATGAGTGCCGTTTGCCTCTCGTGGAATCTGCAAGCTGCTGAGACAGAAATCTCCTTTGATAAGGAAAAGAAGGCGGCGTTGCGAGAATTGGCGAACTCGGTTTTTGGTCCATTGCCTGATGCCATGCCAGGTTCTGAAAAGGACTCGGATCATCTGAGGCACCTTGGCGAAAAATTGTTTTTTGATACGGGCCTTTCAAAAAACAACACGATCTCCTGTAATTCCTGCCATCGTATTGATCAAGGCCTGGGTGGTGTCGACAATGCATCGGGATCCACGGGAGCCTTCGGGGATGTGGGGGATCGTAACGCGCCGACTGTCCTCAACGCCGGTTTCCAGTTGTCCCAATTCTGGGATGGTCGTGCAGCGGATTTGAAGGCTCAGGCAAAGGGGCCTGTGCTCAATCCTATCGAAATGGCCATGCCTCACGAGGGTGCCGTTTTGGATCGGATTCGTATGGACGATACCTATCGTTCACTCTTCAGAAAGGCATTTCCTGACTCAGACCCTGTCATCACCTACGACAACGTGGCGCACGCCATTGCCGCCTTTGAGCGCACCCTGATCACGGAGGATCGCTTCGATGATTTTCTTGAAGGTGACGACGAGTCCCTTACAGACCTTGAACTCAAAGGCCTGGAGACATTTACAAGCATCGGTTGCGTGACATGTCATACCGGGGCCTTACTGGGAGGTGGAAGTTACCAGAAAACCGGATTGGTGAATCCCTACGAAAATTTCAGTGATGTGGGTAGAGAATCCGTCACCAAAAATCCGGATGACAAGTTTAAATTCAAGGTCCCGACCCTTCGTAATATCGCCATCACTGCGCCCTATTTCCATGACGGTGGTGTGGCTACTCTGGGGTTTGCCGTGCGTAAAATGGCCTTCATGCAGCTTGGATTACAGTTAACATCGGACCAAACTGAATCCTTGCTTGCTTTCCTTGGGGCACTCACTGACAAACAGCGTCATGCTCCTTGAGCTGGATCTTATTGGATGATTCAGTCCCAAAAGAACGAAAATCATTTCCTGCTTAGCTGCAGGGCTATCTTTGGAGCTTCTCGCCGTTGACAGGGCGGCACTTCTGGAGACAATATCTGCATGCAGAACGGAACCGGTATCCAGGTCTCATCTCTGTGCTT
>JAAZXX010000905.1 GCA_014239995.1 Verrucomicrobiia bacterium | reverse complement strand
ACCTCATTAGCCGATCCGAACGTTGTCAGGCAGTTGCAACCTTTTATTATGACGTCCTGGCACGGGCACCGCAGGGATGCCTCCCTGCCGCGCGTCGTCAGGGAGGTTTGGGATGAGAAATTTCGTCCCCAGCCCGTTCGTGCCCCTGCAAAGCAGAGTAACGTAGACATGGTACTTCTCAAGTCCAATGGCGAGGTTGTCCATTGGTTTGATGCATTCCAACGATCTGGCTTTGATCCACGGGAGACATTGGCGCAATATACCGTTCGAGAAATTCAGAAAGGTTCCCAGCGACTGGGCTTACCAAAAGCCTCTGATTCCATCAGTAAAATTAAATTGCCGGATGTGGGGAAGTCCAGTGGAATGCGTGTTTTTGTGCGTTTGAAGGATTCGCGCATGAAAGCATATCAGATACCTGTTGTGGAAGCGGTTAAGTTACAACCGCAGGATTGGCTGCCGTTAAAATGGTCTGATCAAGAATGTCTGGTAGATGCCGGCAGCCTGAGAAAATGGCTCCAGCAACTTTATCCTCCCGGTATCATGGAACGTACTGATCCGCAGACAAAAAGAATCTTCGAAATCAATACAGTGGAGGGTATCTTGTCATTGGTACCGGCCGAAACCGACGGAAGACAACGTTACGCCGTCCTTTCCGGAGTGATTCAATTTGGAGATGAAGGGGCGGATGGATTTAATTACGATGGCCAGATTGAACTGGTGCTGACTTATAACATGGATAAGCCAGAAGTCCAGTCAGTGCGCGGCGTCTTTGAAGGAACGTATCCGAGGTTTGATCGGATTCACAACCGCTCCTATGCGTTTCCGTTGGAAGCAGCTTTTGAATCCTTGCCTCGATAAGCGGGGCTGCTCCATTTTCCTTGCCCAGCGGCCCGATAGTGGGAGCTAATCAAGCACTTCGTGTTGTGATTTGGTAAGCTGGTCGAATGTGACCGCATTGAGGTCACGCTTGAAATGATCCATGTGATATCCCGTACGAGTGAAAATAAAATGAAACAACTCTGGCTGGCTGTGTTCTTGATGGTGACTGTCACAGGCTTTTATGGCAACGAGGACAAGCAATTCGACAGCACCACGACTCGAAAACCTACGGTGCGAGTTACGGATGGTGGTATGAAAACCGTGATCCATCGTGAACCGGGTTGCACTAGCGTGGATTCTTTTTTTGCCGAGCAAGTGTGGGGGAAAGTAGGCGAGCGCACCTGTTTGAAGTGCCACAATGCAAAGGGGGATGCTGCGGAGAGTGAATTTGTGCTCCAAGAGACCTTGCAGGACCACACTGCGTTGGAAAAGAATCGCCAGGCTTTCCTGCGACTTGCCACCGCACAGGAAGATGGCAAGTCCCGACTGCTCTTGAAAGTTGCCGGCGAGCTGGAGCACGGTGGCGGAGAGGTTCTCAAAAGCGATTCAACAAGCTACAAG
>JAAZXX010000904.1 GCA_014239995.1 Verrucomicrobiia bacterium | reverse complement strand
GGAGCCGGTCCCGCTGAACGGGGGTCAGGGGAATCACCGTATCCTTACGAAGGCTGTCGAGCATCGCTTGGCTCCATGCTTCACGTGAAAGCAGTGTTTCAATGGCCAGTCCACGCAGGGAGGGTGGCATTGACGGCCAGTTTTCCAGGATGACCTCGGGGACCTTGACGTGACCGGTGGCGACTAGGCCCTCGAGCGAGCTCCTTTGAAGGATGGGGGATTGTTGGGGAGCAAGCCAGTCACTGAGAATGGAAAGGACCTTGTCACCGCGTCGACTGTCACGCGTGCTTACTCTTGAGGCCGCCACTCGGTAGCTGTTGGATGCCGCCTTGTCGTTCATCATGAGGAAAGCATTCTCAAGTATAGAAGATTTCGTGTTCCCTAGTGCTTGCGTCAAGAGGCGGGCAAGCGTATCTGATCCCATGGCGAGCGTCTGGATGTTGTTTTTGTGTGCCGCCAGGATATCAAGGAAACGACTGAAGCGCGTCATTTGTTGGGTTGAGAACCCCTGCGGGGTAGGGGTCAAATTGGGCTTCAACAGCGTGGCCAGGGTTTTACGGTTGCCGAGTGCGATGGAAAGTTCCAGTAGCGGGGCTGTGAATGGTTCCCTGATCGATGCAGGCGCGGGTTCAAGGGCCTTCGTCAGTGCTGAAAGGTGCCCTGGAGCGGCACTCAGGAGCGCCGCCTGGAGGAATGGTTTTTCGGTAGAAGCGGGGATAAGGCTGGCGAGTGTTTTGCCAGCGGTGGGCGATGTGAGTGATCCCAGGCTGAAGGCTAACTGAAGCAGCACTTTGGGGTCAGTGTCGTGCACCATGCCTTGCAAGGCCGTGGCAATCAAAACGGTATCCCTGGATTCAGCGAGCATGAGGGCGTTACGCCGCAAACCTGGATGAGGATGCGCAAGGGCCCTCACCAGTTCCTCTTCAGAGAGGTCATCAAAGCTGTCGAGCAACCAAAGGGCATGCAGGGACTCAAGTGGGTGAGACATTTCTTCAAGAATGGCATGCAGATGGGGTAACGCGCTGCGGTCGGCTCTCCAGGTGAGCAGCATTTGGGCTTTGTCGCGTAGCCAGCCATTGGGTGAGCTCAGGGTCTGGAGCAGTGTTTTTGTTGAACGCTCAGCTAGGTTTGGAATAGTTGCTTTTGTGTGCTGCTTGGGGGTGACCCGGTATATGCGTCCACGTTTTTCACCCAATCGATAATTTGGCAGCAATTCAGCACGCCCCTCGGGAGGAAGCCAATCAGGATGTTCGATCATGTAACGGTACATATCTACGATCCATAAAGCTCCATCAGGACCGGTTCGAGCCATGACCGGACGACACCAGCGATCCTCACTTGCAAAAAAGTCCAGGGCCTCATCCGGTGCATCCCGACGCGACTGAAAGCTGACGCCATCGGAGGTGACGATATTGTGTTGAACGAGATTATGGAAAGGCTCACAGCTGAATGCATGTTGGGCTTCCCCAGGTATGCCAAAGAGGT
>JAAZXX010000903.1 GCA_014239995.1 Verrucomicrobiia bacterium | reverse complement strand
AGGAGAAATAACCCCCTCCTCAATGGTGATGCCCTCACTGGACTCGACGCCGGCCATGCTGTCAGTTCGAACGGAATCGACGGGTACACCATCGTTGCCCCTGCGGTAGACGAGCGCACCAAGCCGACCGGCAAGATCGCCGAATACCTTCATCCGCACTGGGCCAAGGAGGATCCGAAGCGGTTCAAGACCAACGTCGCGAAGTACGAAGTCCACGAGCCCGAGCAAAATGCCTATGGCGACTGGGCCGCCATTTCCATCGGCGGGCAGTACTATCTCTTTTGCGACTTTCATCCTGCCAAGAAAGGAATTCGAATCGCTTGGTTCACCTCCTCGAGCATCGACAAACCTTTTACTTTCTGCGGAGAGATCGGCAAGGGGCACCCCGATCCCGACATCGGGTTCGCCGATGGCCGCTTCTATCTGGTCACTCAGACCTCAAACGATTACGTCAGTCCCGGTCCTTGGGTAGAAAAGGTGGAGGCCCGAGTGGGTGTGGATACTAACAAAGATGGTAAAGCCGATCAGTGGAGCAAATGGCAGGAAGTCAAGGAGAGCTACGATTACGTCAAGGGGTTCTCCAAACAGGTCAAGAAAACCCCCGCCCAGCTCGACCTTTCGGGTTTACCCGAAGGCTTTGGTTTTCAAGTCGAGTTGAAGCTTGCCGACACGACCGAAAATGCCTCTAAGCCATTGATCGAATCCCTCGAGCTTTCCCTCGAGTAGCAAGGTCTGCCTTTCCAACCACATGAAACAACTGACCCTGATTGCCCTGTTATTTGCTCCGTAAAGCCCCTGTCTTTCGAATGAAGTAGGCTTCCGTAAAAACCCATGCAATCATCCTCTTGAAAATGAACTCTCTCAAAATGGTTTCACTCCTCACTCTGGGAACATTGCGAGCGTAGAATCCCCAAGGACTCGCCGAGGGGGAAAGTTCTTCAATTCACCATCGATTCCAAGACCACCAAACTGCTTAATCCGGGAATTGCCCGCAAGGTTTTCGGCAAGGTCGATCCCAAGAACCCCAAGACCTTGATCGTTGAGACCCATGAAATCGATTACACCCGCCAGATCACCGTTTACGTGCCCACCCAATACAAGGCGGGCAGCGAAGCGCCGTTCATGGTCTGTCATGATGGGCCGAAAGGAAAACCCAACCAGGTAATCCCCAATATCCTCGATAACCTGATTGCCCAGAAGCGTGTCCCGCCGCTGATTGCAATCATGGTGGCCAATGGGGGTGGCGATGCCCAGGGGCATGAACGGGGCAAGGAATACGACACCATGTCAGGGCTTTATGCAGAGTATATCGAGACGGAGGTTCTGCCCCTGGTGGAGAAAAACTGCGGGGTCAAACTCACCAGAAACCCTGACGGACGGGCGGTGATGGGAAGCAGTTCGGGCGGCTCAGCCGCTCTCATCATGGCTTGGTACCGGACCGATCTTTACCGCCGGGTACTGACCACCTCGGGCACCTTCGTGAACCAGCAGTGGCCCTTCGATCCGAA
>JAAZXX010000902.1 GCA_014239995.1 Verrucomicrobiia bacterium | reverse complement strand
CTTCCATGTCGGGACGGCACCTCATCTCCAGCCATGAAGGCGGCCAACATGTCTCGCCGACTCCTGAGCGACTTTCTCGTCCACCATGGGGTTCCTATTCCTGATACATGTCGCTTTGTGCGTTTTCTGGCATACTCGGCACGCGGGCACGATACTTCAATCCCACTGAAGCTTGCCCTTCGGGAAGCATGGCTGATACATTCGCTTGAAGATCGCCCTCTGCCTGCGGCACATGGTTACCCCCTGCGCCTCGTGGTCCCTTCCCGATACTTTTATAAAAGCCTCAAATGGGTGAAACGGATCGAATTTCTCAAAGAGGATCAACCAGGATTTTGGGAACGCACCAGTGGATATCATAATGAGGCTGATCCATGGAAGGAGCAGCGACTGGATGCCAAGAGGTTCAGTTCCGCCAAAGAGTGTGAGCAATTCAAGCAGCAGGCTTGTTTCGATGCCTACCGGAACCTTGGAGGCGATCCGAGGGTCATTGTTAGGGCCGATTTCCGCGGGTGGAACCCGCAGAACAGGGATCTGCGCGGATTGCACCTCAAATCATGTGATTTTCGCGGAGCCAAGCTGCAGGGCGTTCATTTCCAGGGGGCCAACCTGACCTTCGGTCAATTTGAGGGTGCTGACCTGACCAACGCCCATTTCGAAGAAACAGATCTCGAGGGCTGTTGTTTTTCGGGGGCATTCCTTGCAGGGGCAAAGTTTGTACAGAATGCGCTTTCGGCAGCACAATTTCGCACAATGAATCCAGTTGTGGACAGTCCCGTCGGCTTGCAAAGCTGGAAAGGCATGCAACTTATTCGCCCCGATGGTCTTTTGGAGGACCAGGAGGCTTATCTACGTGAGCTGGGGGTGCTGGAATAAGCATCCCGGGGTTCTTTATGCCTCTGTTTGTGCGTTGTCCTCGGATGCAGGGGGTGAAGGGAGCTTTTCTTTTGATGGCTCATCGGTCTTTGGAGGCTGGGTTTTTTGCCTTGGTTTCATTTGAGGGAAGAGCAGGACGTCACGAATACTTTCCTGTCCAAGCAACATCATGCAGAGACGGTCAATACCCAGTCCCATACCCCCGGCGGGTGGCATGCCGTGTTCGAGTGCAACCAGGAAATCCTCGTCGAGCTTCTGTTGTTCTTCCCCAGCCTGTTGCTCCAACCGTTCGCGTTGTTCTACAGGATCGTTTTGCTCGGTGTAGGCTGGGGCAATTTCCTGTCCATTGATACAACACTCAAATACCGCGACCGTGGTGTTATCCTCTGGTGAAAGCTTGGCAAGTGGCACAAGTTCCTTGGGAAGATGGGTGACGAAAGTAGGCTGGATCAAGTTAGGCTCAATGAATTTTTCGAAGATGGCGTTGCTGACCTCAAAATCCTCATCGGACGGATGGATTTCCGCCCCGAGTTGGAGTGCCTTTTCCTTGCGATCCTCCGGGCTTAGTTCAAACCAGTCCTCGCCAACCTGTTCTCTGATGAGTTGCTTGTATGGAACACGCCGCCAAGGTGGGGTC
>JAAZXX010000901.1 GCA_014239995.1 Verrucomicrobiia bacterium | reverse complement strand
ATGCGCAACCCAGCCCCGGGAATCGCCCCCATCGAGTGGATGGGCGCAGGCGTGATTCTCCTGTCACTGCTGGGAGAAAGCCTGGCCGACAGGCAACTCAAGCAGTTCAAGGCAAGGCCGGGCAACCAGGGAAAGGTCTGCTCGGTGGGACTCTGGGCTTACTCACGCCATCCGAATTACTTTTTTGAATGGATGGTGTGGATCGGGTTCTGGATCTTCTGCCTGGGATCCCCCTACGGATGGACCAGCCTTTACTGCCCACTCCTGATGCTGTGGTTCCTGCTGAAGGTCACAGGCATCCCCGCCACCGAGGAGCAGGCCCTGCGCAGCAAGGGAGAAGCCTATGCACGCTATCAACGCACGACGAGTCCCTTCATTCCATGGTTTAAATCAGATCATTCATGAGTTTTATTGACCAAAGTCTAGAGAAGAACATCCTGCCGGATTGGTTGATCCGCATCGGCATCCGTCGCTTGTTACGGGAACGGCTGGCATCAGAGCGGGAACCCGACGCGGAAGGCCAGTGCCGGAAACTCCAGTGCATGGTGACCGAGCTCAGGGAGATGCCCATCGCCATCAACACGGCCGCCGCCAATACCCAGCATTACGAGGTCCCGACAGCCTTCTTCCAGCGCTGCCTGGGGAGCCACCTGAAATACAGCAGTGGCTTGTGGGATGATACTACCCGGAATCTTGATGACGCGGAGGCTTCCATGCTGCGCCTGACCTGTGAGAGGGCCCAGATCGAGGACGGCTGCCAGGTCCTTGAACTGGGTTGTGGCTGGGGATCCCTCACCCTGTGGATGGCACGCCACTATCCCAAGGCACACATCACGGCGGTTTCAAACTCCGCGGTCCAGCGAGCTCATATCGAGGGAACAGCCCGGGACCTGGGACTGAAGAACCTGAAGGTCATCACCTGTGACATGAACGCGTTTGACCCGGACGCGGGCTTTGACCGGGTGGTCTCCGTGGAGATGTTTGAGCATATGAAGAATTTCGAGCGCCTGATGGGGCGCATCTCCCGCTGGCTCAAGCCGGGGGGAACGCTTTTCGTCCACATCTTCACTCACCGTGACCTGGCCTACCATTTTGTCGACACCGATGCCAGTGACTGGATGTCTCGCTATTTTTTCACCGGCGGCATGATGCCTTCCGACGACCTGCTGCTTCATTTCCAGAGGGACCTGACCCTGGAACGCCATTGGAGGGTCAATGGCACGCATTACCAGAAAACGGCGGAGGCCTGGCTGCGCAACATGGACGCTCATGCCCCGGAGATCCGTGAGATTTTTGCCAATGTCTACGGCAAGGACCAGACCACCCGGTGGTGGGTCTACTGGCGCGTCTTCTTCATGGCATGTGCCGAGCTCTGGGGATACAGGCAGGGCGAGGAATGGATGGTCTCCCATTATTTATTCCGCTCCATGTCAGATACCAGCGGGCAAGGTGAAAAACAGTGAGGAGATCGCAGGCATGCATTTCAACACCCAGACCGTGACATTTGACCC
>JAAZXX010000900.1 GCA_014239995.1 Verrucomicrobiia bacterium | reverse complement strand
GCCCTTCTTTGCCAACGACAGATCGGATGGCTTCCATCCAGGAGGTCCCGGGTGTCTCAGGAGACTGCGCTTGCATAAAGACCATCATGGCCAGAAAGGCAATTTATTGTCGAGATCTGCAAAAAAAAACTATTACGGCACGGAATAAGCTATGGACTGGAGTATCAAAGCTGAAAAATGCTTTTGTTCAATGAAGCGGACCTCAATGCAAACGACGATGCTAATTCTATGAAAAAATCCAAATTTAATCCCAAACGGGTCGCGTTCTGTTTGGCAGCTTGTCTGTGCCAAGGCATTTTTGCTACGGAACAACCCGTGATCGAGGCAATTCAATTGGAAGGGGGATCCATGAAATTGCAGGTTGACGTGCCAGATGGCTACGGTCACCTAGTGGTTGAGGCTGGAACAGATATTCTACAGGGATTGCATCATCCATTGGCCTCGGGGGGGGTGAACGGCTATGGAGGTAAAGCCTCTTTCACACTGCCTGAAGCGGGAAGAACGATGTTTTTCAAGATTCGCGCGGGTGTGGAAACTGATCCGCCAACGGCAACCTACATGGGGGGGCGTTATTTTCATTTCAAGGCACATGAATTTGGTGGTGGGCCTCTTGATGCAGATCAGTCCGCCAACCATGCCTTGAATCGACTTGCCTATGGTCCCACACCTTCGGAAATAGAGTGGATCCTTGAAAATGGTGTTGAAAATTATGTGAGGCAACAACTTCGCCCGGGAACCATGGATGATGCGGATAACAAAATACTTAATGCCTCTGTTCGAAACCTCTTTTATCCTTACCGTCCGGGAAATGATACGCTCCTTGTCGAAGATGGCGCGGTGTGGCAACTCAAGAAAGGGGATGTGGCACCGCCCGTTAACTGGAATCAGGGGGATTATCAAACCACTCAGCACAAGGGGTGGCGTATGGCCCGATCCGGCTTTGGTTATTCCAATAATGGCAGTGAACGTGACCTTTTGCGCACCGAACTTAATGATATGCGACAAATCGAGGAGGGAGACGATGCTCGGCCTGGCTACATCAGCTTTTTTGTCCGTCACAACTTCCACGTTGAGCATCCAGACGCCATTGATGGATTGCTTCTCAAGATGATATACGATGATGGATTTGTCGCTTACCTCAACGGAGAAAAAATTGCACAGGCAAATATGAATGATGCCGTTCGCCCCGCTTACCGAGCCAAGGCGGAGTCGGCGAGTGACGATCCAGATGCAGCCGTCTTTGATGTTTCCAAATTCAAATCACTCCTTCGCAGCGGAGATAATTTACTCGCCATTGAATTGCACAATACCGAATACGACAGTTCCGATGCGATCCTTGTTCCGGAACTGATCCACAGGAAGTACATCCCCGGAGTTGAGCACGATCGGATACATGACATTGAATCCCTGCAACAATTGGTACATGCCCAGGGACTATATAGCAGCAAGCAGTTACAGTCTGTCATGGCAGAGTTCTGGGAGAACCACTTTACCACCGATTACGATAAGACCTATGACTACCTTGA
>JAAZXX010000008.1:9380-19470 GCA_014239995.1 Verrucomicrobiia bacterium | reverse complement strand
GAGGGGCATCCATTGCATCACCACGGCATGCAGGCAAAGCTGAGATTCTTAATGCTCAATTGGCGGGACCCAGAAAACCCAGCCGCCGGAGGGGCCGAGCGGGTTTCCTTGGGTTACCTGGCAGCATTGACAGAACGCGGACATGACGTCTGGTGGTTCTCCAACGCCTACCCGGGCTGCACCCGCACATCCTCCTTGAAGGGTGTCCACATCGTTCGTGCAGGAAGAACGGGCACTGCCGTGCTTGCAGCCTTTAGATGGTATCAATCCCAAGCGCCATTTGACCTGGTGATCGACCAGCATCATGGTATCCCATGGTTCGCTCCATGGTGGTCACAAACCCGCTGTGTCGCTTATATCCACGAGGTTCTGGGCCCCATATGGTCTTCTTTCTACGATTGGCCATTAGATCAAGTCGGCAGATTTCAAGAGCGCTGGATCCAGTGGTTGTATCGCAGAACACCCTTCTGGACCGCATGCAAGGAAACTGAAACAATGCTTCGCCGACACGGCATTCAATACATTCAGCGTATCCCCTATGGTGTCAGCACCCAGTGCCTGTCACCATTACCCCCAAAGCCTCTAACGGCCCCGGTACGCTTGATTGTCGTTTCGCGCCTGCCACCGAACAAACGTATTGAACACACCATCCAAACCGTTGAATGCCTCAGGAAAAGGGGTATCGACGCGCGATTAACCATCGTTGGCGATGGAGAGGAAAAAAACCGCCTGGTTCGCTACACGAGGGAACGCGCACTGGATAGGCTTGTCACCTTCCGTGGGACACTCAATGAAATCGACAAGGACGAAGCCCTGGCTGCTTCTCACCTGCTGCTGCACACATCCATTCGTGAGGGATGGGGCTTGAATGTCATCGAGGCCAACGCCATGGGAACACCCTCTGTTGTCTATCCGGTGGCAGGTCTGACAGAGTCCACCCTTCACGATGTGACGGGCCGGGTAGCACAAAAGGAAACACCAGAGGCAGTGGCCAATGAAATACATTACCTGATGGAACACCCAGATACCTACACGCGCTACCGTTTGGAAGCATGGAGACGGGCCAAGGATTATCATTGGGACGCCATCCTTCCAAGCGCATGCAACTGGCTGGAATCCATGGCCACCGGAAAAGGACAACCGGCGTGAAAAAGGCGGTCATTTATCTTGGAATGCTTGTTTCATTGGTATGTTGCTTATGGATTTTTCGTCATCTGGATTGGCTGGCTCTTTGGAAAGCACTCATCCAGGTCAAACCTTTTTGGCTCGTGATCACGTTACTCGTTTTTTACGGAGGCATTTATGCCAGAGCCCTTCGATGGGCGCTCTTATTTCCGCCTGATACCCCCGTAGCATCTCATCGCCTTTTCAAACCAGTCATGGTTGGTTATGCCTTCAACAACATTTTACCCACAGGACGTGTCGGTGAGTTCATGCGAGCCATTTATGTAGGTAAGCGAGAAAATACTGGCATCCCTGTCGCACTTGGAACGATCGTCACCGAGCGTCTTTTTGACAGTCTAAGCTTGATCATCATGTTTCTGGCAGCCATGGCCTTCATTCCCCCGATGGATCCTGATCTAACTGTTCAATTTGCCGGCTTTCACATCGAGGGCAAAATGTTGTCCACCTTGATCCATCAAGTGATGTTAGGAGCAGGATTGCTGGTGATTGTAATGGGGCTACTGATGCTACCCAGCATCCGTGAGGGTCTCGTACGCATCATGGGATTATTTCCATTTTTCAAACCGTTCCAGCTGGCCATGGAACAGGGGCTTGAACAAATCATGCGCGGATTCGGTGTCATCAGGAACCCGAACCGGCTTTGTGGCGTCATCACCTACTCTATGCTGATCTGGGGGATCAACGCCCTGGCAGCCATGACTCTGGCCTGGGGCTTCAAGGATATCAACATGACAATAATGCAGGCCATGGCACTGGTGGTCATTGAATCAATGGCCGTCATGATACCTGCAGCACCAGGATACTGGGGGCTTTATGAGGCCGGCATGATCTTTGGGTTCGCGGTGCTTGAGCTGCACCCTTCCAAGGAAACTGCCCTTGCCTACGGACTGGTCATGCACCTGATTTTTTTCCTTCCCACCACGCTTGCAGGTCTTTGGTTTGCAAGCCAAGCCAGCCTCAAGCCGCAATCATATGAGGACATGCACCACCGTGAGAAAAACATGCCCGGGTAAACCGGCCGTTTCACCCGGATTCAAACGACTGGCAAGGCCATGTCACACAATGTTTCACTCACGGCTAAGCTCCGATGACAGCTCACCAGAAAACACGCATTACGTTTGACGAGAATGCCATTTTTTGGCAGAAATAACGACATTTCCATGCAAGGTGCAAATCCCTCAAAAAGGTTCTGGATCCCTATTGGGCTCCTGATCACGACCCTCGTAATCAAATCAGCCGAGTTGCAATCCGTCCCGCATTTGAGACACCCTGTGCGCCTGGCCCTCCTGTCGGGGGACTCAACACTCTTGGTGGCTAACAGCCGATCAGGCTCCATCTCCATGATCGAGCTTGACAGCCAAAAAGTGACCCGGGAATGGAAGGTCGCCAGAGAGATTTCCGACATGGCCTACATCCCTGAGCACGATCAAATCCTGATCACGGACCCTGTGAACCATAGGCTCATCACACTGAACCACCCACCCGGCACAAAAACATGGTTGCCCGGAACCGAGCTGACGCTGCCCAATGATCCTCGTCACATGGCAATGCATCCATCGGGGCATATTGCAGCCGTCGGTTCCCGCTGGTCACGTCGCTTGTCCCTGCTACAGCCAGTTGTCCTGGAAAACCATACCCAAAAGTGGACAGTGACCGAAGTGGTCGACTTGACGTTCGCTCCAGGGAAAATGGTTTTTTTACCAGAACATGAAAGCCTGCTGATAGCGGATGCCTTCAACGGTATGCTGGCCATCTTGGACCTCCATCAGCACAAACTCATCTCCGTATGCAACTTACAGGTCAATAATATCGCCAACCTCTCCCTGGAGACAAATAATAATGAGCCCACGATCTGGTTGTCAGGGGAGTCACTCAATTCCTACGCAACGACGTTTAATCCAGAAGTGACCTGGGGCGTCTTGATGGATAATCAAGTACGCAGTATCCCCCTTGACCAGCTCATTGATGCTTCACGATCTCCCGTGCATCTTGGGAATGTCTATGGTATGGGAGATGAGACGGGGCCGGGGGGAGACCCTGGAACCGTTTTGATTCAGAGCAATGGCCGGCTCATCACGGCACTTCAGGGCGTGGATAAGGTTGCATTTCGACCACAACTATCTGTCCCGCACACCCACAGGGTCCAGGTGGGAGATCGCCCCATGGATATGGTCATGAATCAGGAGGAAAACCGGCTTTATGTAGCCAATCAGTTTTCAGATTCTGTTTCCGTCATCGACCTGGAATCAACACGGATACTCCATCATATTTCATTGGGCCCCCAACCTGAACTCAGTGACATCGATCTGGGAGAACGTCTTTTTTTTGACGCAAACCTGTCCCTTCGTGGCTGGTATAGTTGTCACAGCTGCCATACCGATGGACATACGACAGGCATGCTTAACGACAATCTTGGTGATGATCATTTCGGCGCACCCAAACGTATTCTGACCTTAATGGGTGCCGCCCCCACTCCACCCTATTCCTGGCTTGGAAAAGTACACATTCTGGAAACACAGATTGCCAAGACACTGGAGAAAACCATGCTCCACCGAGGTTCCATCCCTGATAAAGCGAACCTGATTGCTCGCTTCGTTGAAACGTTGACGCCCCCACCCTCAATCATTGATGCACGCGCTCAAAAAGATGAAGCACTGGCACGTGAGGGCGAGCGTGTCTTTCGTGCTGCGGGTTGCCATGAGTGCCACAAGGAACCCCACTATACCTCAGAGGGAACATTTGACGTGGGGATGGTTGATGCCGCAGGCAATCACGCGTTCAACCCTCCAAGTCTGCTGGGTCTGAGTCAACGCGACAGTTTCCTGCATGATAATCGTGCCTTAACGGTGGAAGCGGTAATTTTCGAGAATCAACATCCGGAACCAAGGGTCGTCCCATTATCGATGAAGGACCGTCAATCGCTGATTTACTTTCTCAATACTCTTTAAAACCACTGCAAGCAGCTTTGGCATGGCACCCCTGACAAATAACAAGGCACCTCGTGCCATATCATGACACATCCGCCCATTGTCAAGTAACACGACACTTTACTGTTGCAAAGCAAGCCTCAGTGCCTATCGTTCAGTTCTTTAAATCAAAGGGAAAAGCACATTGAATAGCGAACTCGTCAAACAGGCATTGGACAAGGTAACCAACCCCAACATTTTGGTGAACTTGATATCACGAAGAGTCAGGCAACTCAGTTCGGGAGGCGGGGGTATGAACCGCCCTTTTATTGAGTCTGAAAAGCCACTCGGATCTGCGGATACAGCCCTTGAGGAAATTGTTCAGGAAAAAATTAATTTCGAAAAACTCAGCGAAGACGAGTTGCAGTAGGCGTCTCCGAACAAATGTCCCCCTCTTAATATCTCTGGGAGGACACAAGCTTTCCACACAAGCCGGAAGAGTTCTTCCGGCTTTTTCGTATCAGACCAGCATGTCCAAAAAGAATCAGGTGGCCGATATTGCCGGTAACCCCAAAGGCAGAAGGGATTATCACATTATTGAGCTTTTTGAGGCAGGGATCGCACTCAGAGGCACCGAAGTCAAGTCCCTCAGGGCAGGCAGAGGGGAGATTCGGGATGCCTTTGCAAGGGTTGAAAACAATGAGGTCTGGCTTTATAATGCTTACATTGAGGAATACAGTTTTGGCAACTGGGTCAATCATGAACCCAGGGCAAAACGAAAACTCCTCCTCAACAAATCTGAAATACGAAAACTCTTCGGGCTGGCAGCAATCAAGGGACACGCACTGTTTCCTCTGTCGATGTATTGGAAAAACGGCAAGGTCAAGGTCAAGCTGGCAGTCGGCAAAGGCAAGATCCAGTATGACAAGAGAGAAGATATCAAACGCCGTGACGCAGACCGCGAGCTCAAACGCGCCATGATGCAGCGTTTCAAGGGAAAGTGAGGGCTCGCTCAACCCCCCATGCTTCAGGGGCTCCAGCGAAAAAAAGACGGAACCACGTAGATTCCGTCAATTGTGTGAAAATCGAGTTTTCCTTGAAAACTAGGCAGGTTTCTTCCAATTGCGCTTGGGTGCCTTGGTAATCATGCCCTTCTTGATGGCCTTGACACTGACGCGCATGTATTTGACTTCACCATCAACGATGACTTTCACCCGCTGTATATTGGGCAGAAACCGCCGTTTGGTGATACCGGTGATATGCGTTCCGATACCGCCTTTTTTCTTGGCCTTACCACTGCGCCAAATGATGTTTCCCTTCACGGGCCTTTTACCTGTTACCTGACAAATCCTGGACATAATGCCGTAAGTTGATTGATGTTCCGAAGAACGAGGGCCGGAGCGTAGTCACTGGGGCTTGATGAATCAAGCGTTAAAACGCCTCATTTTAGATATTTTTCAATATGACAGGCTTAATGCCACTGACAAGAGAAGATCAACCTGCACCGCTGGTTCAGGTTAAAAAAGGGACAGGAGCTGATTCATCTCGCCAACCGGACTTGTAAGTCATCCAAGCTCCCATCATTTTCTGGACATAAATCACAACAAGATGCGGTTGCCAAGCTTACCCTGACTCATGTAGCATGGCTTCTCAATTGAGGATACTCATGAAAGAAAGCCCAAACCAATATACATCTTGGAAATGGCTGGCATGCGCCGCCGTGATATGGACTCCGTGCGTGCTGGTCGCTCATCCAGGAAATGGTGCATCTCACTCCTTCGCCTCGGGTTTTACGCACTTTTTCACAGGATGGGACCATCTTGTGATAGCCTCGCTGGCCGGTCTTCTCCTGGCTTCCTGCAAACAACGGACATACATTGCAAACATCGCGGTAGGCATCCTTGTCCCGGGTATCATGACTGGCTTGCACGCCTGGGCAAGTGGTGAACCCCTTCTTGCAGGGGCAGCAGGATTAATGATGGCATCCATGGGAACCTTGTGGTTGAGTAGTATCCAGCTCAAGGGAAGCTGGAACCAAGCTTTCAACAACACCTACCTCCAACGTAGCAGTATCGGGTTCGCATTGCTGGCAATGTTACTGATGCATTACTGATCTTGCAGAAATTGCACTCGGCTATGGGCCTACACACCCCTGCTGCTTCCTAACCAGATCCCATGGCAGAAGAACCAGCGCAATTGAATCACTCCAGAAGGAGCCCCCGGGAGTGGTGTCGACTCATCATTTTCGAAGCTGACACTCCCTTTGGCAAGGCTTTTGATGTCTCCCTGATCGCATGTATCCTGCTCAGTGTTGCCTCGGTCATGCTGGCCAGCGTCCAGTCCGTCATGGCCAGCTATGGTGCGCTCTTCACGGGACTTGAGTGGTTCTTTACCATCGTTTTCACCATTGAATATTTCCTCAGGATTTGGTCCGTCAGGCAACCCTTGTATTATATGCGAAGTTTCTATGGATTAGTGGACCTGGCTGCCATCCTTCCCACTTACATCAGCCTCTTCGTGGTCGGTGCCGAATACCTGATCGTCATTCGTATATTGAGGGTCTTGAGGGTGTTTCGAATCCTCAAGTTGGCAAAGTACCTGGAAGGATCAAGAGTCATCCTCAAGGCGCTAAGGGCCAGCAGACCGAAAATCACGGTTTTCATCATTGCCGTGGTAGCGCTCGTGGTCATCATCGGCTCCCTGATGTATCTCATAGAGGGACAAGAACATGGTTTCAGCAGTATCCCCATGAGCATCTACTGGGCGGTTGTCACGTTGACCACCGTGGGATACGGGGACATGAGCCCCGAAACACCGCTTGGAAAAACGCTTGCCGCCATAGTCATGATCATTGGGTATGCAATCATCGCCGTGCCAACAGGCATTGTGACAGCGGAACTGACCCGAAGTGATCGCTCCACTACCACGCGCAGCTGTGCCAATTGCTCGGCAGAAGCCCACCAGGATAAAGCCCATTTTTGTTACCACTGCGGACATACGCTTGGATAGCTCAAGTGAATCCCAATTTGGCACTCCCATGAGGAAGCAATGGCGAGATGGGAAAAACCAGCATGTGACCGGCCTGGATGGCCCGGTCCAATGAAACGCTCAACGCGTTTAGCAATTATTCCATTGGATAACGCAGGCCCCATTGCTCCCTGATGCGATCCATGGTTTGCATCAAAAGGATACTTTCAGAGTGCGGCATGATATCGCTTTCCAACTTTCCATGTGACAGGCAATCCATGACCTCCTGTGCCTCAAACTGGTAACCATTCCCCTTATAAGGCATGGAAACCTGTTCTGGATCCTTGCCATCGATAAAGATCGTCATTTCCTGGGCTCTCCAGAATTGGACACCTAACTGGATTCGACCTTGGGTGCCATACAACCATGCGGACTGGGTCGTATGGGTACGTATGGCCGAGGAAAGTATGCTGAGTTGTCCAGCCGCGTGTCGAAAAACGTAAGCAGACTGCTCATCCACACCCGTGTTTCCCAGTGTGGGCAGGCTGACAATATCCGAAGGTGAACCAAGAAACATGGTCGAAAGTGCAATCGGATAAATACCCACATCAAGCAGGGCCCCTCCAGCGAGGTTTGGATTGAAAAGCCGACCATGGGGCGTGTAGTCCACTCGAAAACCGAAATCAGCCTGAATCATTCGCAGCTCGCCAATAGCTCCGGCATCGACGCGGCGGCGGGCTTCATGAATAATAGGAATAAAGCGCATCCACATGGCCTCCATCAGAAACCGCTGCCTTTCCCGTGCTTTTTCAACCATCGAAAGCACTTGTTTGGTATTTACCGCGAATGGCTTTTCACATAGGACATGCTTGCCTGCCTCAAGGCAAAGCATACTGTTCTCGGCATGCATGGAGTGAGGGGTTGCCACATAGATCACGTCTACATCCGCATCATGGGCAAGCCCTGCGTAATCGGCATGTGCTTTTTGAGCACCCACCTTTTCAGCGAAGGCACTGGCCGTTGATTGTGTCCGTGAAGCCACGGAATGCAGAACAGCTCCTTCGAGATGCTCCAAGCCACTGGCAAACTCGCCTGCAATGCGACCAGTACCCATGATTCCCCATCGAGTTCTTGTGGACATATCCTAAGTTACGTTGAATGATTGAGCCTATGATTGTGAAGGTGCAAACGCCATATGGCCACTAAAATGAAATCCATCACTGGAATCAACGCGCAAACCAGCGGGCACCAAAACTGTGGATGACCAAACGCAAATCCCGGATCGCAGGATCTTGCCAGCCTCTCACCGCAAAGAGGTAATGGACTGGAGCTTGGTACTCGCCAGCCAAGGGATTGAGGCACAAATACACACTTTTCCAGAGGCCAAAGCACCTTATGGTTTGCAGGTTCATCATGGCGACTTTTTGAGAGCTCAAGAGGCTATTCACCTATTTAAGAAGGAAAACAGGCATTGGTCCTGGCAAAGAAAGCTACCGGCCAGTGGATTCAACTTTCACGGAGCCTGTCTACTTTGGTGCCTTGTTCTGTGCATATTCGCTTGGCTGGGCTGGGGTACGCGTCCGGAAATCCAGGCAGCAGGCATGATGAAGAGTCAGGAGGTGCTCTTCCACAATGCCTGGTGGCAGACCGTCACTGCCATCATGCTGCACGCAGACATGGGTCATCTGGCATCCAACGTGACGTCCGGTTTCTTACTTTTAGGACTTAGTATGGGGCGTTTCGGGGCAGGACCAGGGCTCTTTGCAGCCTTGTTATGCGGGATTTGGGGCAATTTCTTTGGTCTGTGGATCCATGAAGTCCCCTACCGCGGACTGGGAGCCTCAGGTATGGTGATGGGTGCACTTGGCATGCTTGGACCACATGCCCTCCACCTGCTTCGAACCAATCGGCACGCCTGGCGCATGATCCTTGGGAGCGTTTTGGCAGTCACCATGATTTTTTCATTGTGGGGGCTCGCACCAACCAGTGACATTGCAGCGCATTTTGGCGGGTTTATATGCGGACTTTCATTGGGAGCGCTTCTAAGCCTCATACCTGAGAAGGAGCTTCACGCATGGCGCCTCAATTTTCTCTGCAGCCTGCTCATAATCGTCTTGCTTATATGGTCCTGGGGAATGGCACTCACATACTGAAAACGATTTTTTTTTAATTTTTCAAATAGCAACACGTCAATCCAAGGTAAGATCCATGACCTGGAAGAATTGAGCGGAAGTTGAGTCAAGGGTAACAATCCACTCCGTTTCAAAAGAAGAACTTTCCAAGGTGCCAAGCGCGGTAAAATCACCTGAACCTGGTACCACTGAACGTATCTGGTATTGCCTACCAGGTCGACTGGGCCACGAGAGCCGCATGTGTTCCTCATCCAGATAACCCAAGGAAAGTTCCAAGGTGACATCCGATACAAGCGGGCGGGTTTCAAGCGCCTGTTCACGGGCATTTGAAGATCCATCACGATCCGGATCCTCGTGAGCGAGGGCACTCAGGTTACCGAATTGATTCCTTTCCCAATCATCATCAAGACCATCACGGTCAGCATCCTTGATTTGCGTTCCGAGAATACTCAATCGCAGTGAACGGATAGCTCCAGAGTCCCCGGTCTCCTGATCGGTGATCTTCACTTTCCAGGTGCCTGCACTTGGTTCATAAAAATGTCGGGTGGATCGGTAGGCCCACCTGATAGGCCCCGGCGAGTCATCAAAATTCAAACGTTGCAGGACACTGCGCGTTCCGCTTGGTGCTTCAAGGACGATACGCAACTGCCCTCGATTAAAATGATCTGAGTCCACGATCAATTCCACATGCTCACAGATCATCGTTTCATCGACCTCGAATTCGTATACCGCAGCATTCATGGACAACTGCATGCGCAAGGTGGGATCGTTATCTACCAGCTCGGCGAGCTGTTCCCCTTGCTCACGGGCAATGAAGAAAGCTGGCAGCGGGGCGTAGTCTGTTCCAGCCATGCGAATCAACTGGTCATCATCTTGCTGGTTGTAGATCAACACAAACGC
>JAAZXX010000008.1:0-9370 GCA_014239995.1 Verrucomicrobiia bacterium | reverse complement strand
TCAAAGGTGGTTGAACCCCTGCGAATCAGGGCACCCATGCCCGTCAGATCGCGGGTGATGGGATTCAGCGCCCTGCCCTCGTGACGGACGGGAAGGAACCCTGTTGCCGAATCAGGTTGAAGGCCCATGGTCGTGGAGGCAGGCAAATCCTGAAGCTCAGCTGGGACGGTCTCACCCATCACCTTGAGACGCAGGCCGTGGTCAGGAATCTGCTGACGCAATGCACTCGTAAAGGAAGCAATTCGTAAATCATCCCTGAGCGACCAGCTCTGGGAAAGTCGAACAACCTCCCCGGCATCAGGGATACCAAACCCAACATGATGGCTGTGCCTGAATCCGGCTGCATTGGGTCGAATATCAGGGTCCTCAGTGTAGACGTGTCGTGCGGAGTTGAGCATGATCTGCTGGATGTCTCGAGCGGTGAGGTCGGGATTGACCGAGAGGGACAAAGCGGCCAAACCCGAAATGAGGGGAGCAGCAGCGCTGGTTCCAATAAACCCGCGCTCATTACTGATATAATCCCCTCCTCCGAGGGTATTGACATCCCGGTTGAATCCGTTGACACCCACAACATCAGTGGTGAAAAGCCCATCATCACGTTCGCCACCGGGAGCGGCAACCAAAAGACAGGCGCCCCAGTTTGAATAGGAGGTAGCCCTGCCATCGCGACGCGTTGCAGCCACGGCCATGACTGTATGCATGGAGGTGTAGCCGTCATCATTCACATCTCCCAAGCCCGGGTGAAAATCGCCACCATTCCGGTCATTCCCTCCAGCCCGAACCATGATGGTTCCCTTCCCCGAACGCCCATGATGAAAGGCATTGGATATGGCCAGGCGTTCCATGAAGGAAGGGCCCAATTGCTCCGCATATGCGTTACCCCAACTATGGTTTTGTATCGAGATTTGGTCGTTGGAAAACTCGTACATTTCCGATAGTTGAAGAGAATCTGCAATGCTTCCGCCAAATCCAAAAATCACCCAACTGGAAAGGGATGCAAGGGGAGCCACTCCGCTGATACCGACGTCATTGCCATTTTCAGCCGTAATGAGTCCACCCACAGCAGTTCCGTGGAAGAAGGATTTAGAGACCGGTCGACCGTCCTGGCTTCCGTTGATAAAATTATGATTGTAATCCGCATCCATCGCGTGCTGAAGATCGGGATGGTCAAGGTCCACCCCGACGTCCACCACGGCAAGGCGCACCCCTTGCCCAAGACTCACCGGCCAGGCAGCACGGATATTTAGATCCGCTCCGGATATTTGGGAGGAAATAGAGTCGCGTTGTTCCAAGTGCCACTGGTAACCGAAATATGGATCATTGGGTCGGAGAGCATATTTATTCTTGAGGCGAAATGGTTTTTTTTCCACAGGATAGCAGGCTTGAACAAATGGCTCCCTGGCTAGCCTGGATGCCGTGATCATGGCCTGCATAGGAGATGTTGAGGCCACGATAAAAACACCTTGGAGATGCGATGCTTGCAAGAGCTGAAGATCAAAACGCCTGAGGATATGCTCCAAAATAGCCGTGTCTAACAAATGAAGGATGAGGCGATGATCGGTCTCAATGGAGAAAACCGATGATCGAGACGGTCGAATCTTCAATGTGTCAGAGCTTGTTCGCAAAGCAGGGCTGAGCATATCATGACTGGATTCCACCCAGTATGGCCTCAGCTCGGGTGTCCTGAGTTCCAACAAGGTCAATCCGCCGGACTCACTAGCACCCACGGTAGCACTCATACCAATCAAGATGGCAGCCAAGCACGAAAGCATGCCTCTTGAATATCCATGTAGCATTTTATTTCCCTTTAGATTTCTCATCCTGCTTCTCCTTTCAATAATGGATCGTTCAACAAGGTTGTGTGCGCAAGATTAATGCCAACCACGCGTCACGTTCAAATGTGTCGCACGCACAAGAATGTTTTACCTTCAAAACACTCAAAGCCTTGGCTCGTAATAGCCAAGGGATTCCAAAAGGATCCATGAGGCTTGCAGCTTGTGTTTTTCAGCAAAGACGACAATCACGCATCTGCCGGGTTACGTAATTGTGTAAGGTGACCCGACTCACAAAACCGGCGGCGAGCCGATCTTCCAAAGCGTTTCGTCACTCCTTAAGTAAAGAGCTCCATGTGCCAATGATGGTGTCGCGAGAACTGGCTGCCCCAGATCCAGCACGCTCACCAAGTGA
This sequence comes from Verrucomicrobiia bacterium, assembly GCA_014239995.1. Lineage (GTDB taxonomy): Bacteria > Verrucomicrobiota > Verrucomicrobiia > Limisphaerales > AAA164-E04 > AAA164-E04. The sequence continues at coordinate 7,183 of JAAZXX010000008.1, read as the reverse complement.
CCTTGCTCGACAGCGACGTTCACAACCTGCAGGAGACCCTTTTCGTTGACCCAATACTGTATGGTGCCAGCACCCACAGCAGAAGCACTGAACGGACCCTTTAGCCTTAGTTGCCATTCACGACCTCCCCCGTCAAGGTTCCCTCGCGTCAAAACTCCAGCGTTATTGACGACAAAGACTGCATTGTCCATGACCATGGGACTCGCAGTGGCTGGACTGAGCGCTCTTGATCGCCACAAAACCGGCAACTGTGAGCCTTGTCCCGACACATCCAGAGCGGTAACCCCGTGAGAAGGTGCGAGAAGGGTTGAACCAAACAACACGCTCGATGGGATGGTGGATGCTCCATCAGTGTATGTTGAGATCACAGACCCCGTATGCACATCCACTAAATGAATTCCCTTGCTGGACTGCAGGATGACTGAGGGAACAGGAGCTTGTTCAAGGGGAATCGGAGAAGTCCAGTTGGCACCTTTGGGGCGATCCAGACTCCAGAGGTTGCGACCATCCTCCATGCGGATACCGAGCGCCAGGGATTGGCTGTCGTTTTCAACCTGTATGACTAAAACACCGTCAACCACTACAGGACTACTCGCCATGCCGAGGCTGTTGGATACATTAGGGTAGTCCACGGTAAGGCCGCGCAACCATTTCAAGTTGCCTTCCAGATCCAAACAGATCAGGTCATTGGAAGAGTAGAGGGTCACGACGTGATTCCCATCGCTGACAGGTGTCGGTGCAGCAACACATGTTTTTTCGTGACACATGGTGCGACCGGTAGCCCAAAACGTGCGTTTCCATTTTTGAACACCCGACTGGGCATGAATGCAAAGAACCATCAAACGCTCCTGGTCTCCACCATCTGCAGCACTGATAAAGATGTTGTTACCAACCACGATTGGGCTCGAAAGCCCACGCCCTGGGAGACTGCTTTGCCACAAAATATGATTCTGACTCAATCTTGCAGGCAACCCAGTCTCAATACTGATTCCAGTCGAAGAAGGCCCACGGAACTGTCTCCAGTCTTCGGCTGAAGTGGCAAGGGCAGACAGCAGAGTCGCAACCAGGGTAGTCCACATTTTCATAAGGGAAGACTAACGCATTCCACCGAGGTAGCAAAGATTTCTTCTATACGCCCTGTTGATCTCTTGGCGCTGAGAAGCCTTTTCAGCTGGTAATGCATCAAGGTGATGAGTGATAGCGTGCCTTGAATTCCGCGGCAGCCTCGGACCCTTGTGCTTTCTCCTCAGGGTCCATTTCATTCAGAACCCAGGCGTGATTCTTGGCGTTCAATGTTTGTTCAAGCCACTTGCTGGCAAGCTTGGCAACAGCTTGTTTTTGGGAAGCCTCTGAAGGAAGGTAATTTCCGGAAGATCGTTCATTTCCGGAATGCATTCTGTATAAAAACGCATAGTGACCTCGTAGGTAATCCAGGCCGCCAGCGCTGGCAAAACCAATCTTGCCGATATCTGATATCACTTGGCGTTGATCAACAACAGACGTGTCCACCCTTGCGAGGAAGAGCTGGCTTATCAACGGGCGAAGGGAGGAAGGGGTTTGACTGCAGCGCGGAAGTTAAGCCAGGTAGGGTATTGTCAGCGGGCCTTGAGGCAACACAGCAACACGCGCATGGTCACCAAGCAATGCAAGGCGTTCCGTGATGGTACGCTCGATATTTCGACAGGGTTTTAAGTGAGCACCTGAGAGTGTCTCATCATCCAGGGTGCTATGAACAAGGACCTCTGCGCGCGACTGAATGAGGGCCTGAATCTGTGCCTGCCATTGTTCCGGTCGCACAAATCCCGGTGAACTCAACATGGTGAGGATTTCCGCTGGACTGCCCGCGCTGCGCAGCAGTTTGTCAAGAGGGCTTTTAGCTGGCACCCCCTCGCGACATTCACAAGCCAGAATCAACAAACCACCCTCCTTTAGAATCCTCGCACCGGCACTCATTCCCTTGACCCCCTGGTATAGGTTCAGGTCCAGGGGGTAACCGCTGTTGGTCGTGACAACGATATCAAAGGGTGCCGCGACTGACTGCATCGCCGAGGCTTGGACTTTTTTACAACCTGCGCGATGCGCATCCACCAGATCACCAGCAAAGACACCCGTGATGGCCCGGTCATGGTTGAGACTGACGTTCAGCAAAAAACTAGGTCCTGCTCGAAGAGCGATGTCCCTGAGTTCTTCCCAAAGCGGATTACCTTCGGTTATCCCAAAAGTGGATCGGGGGTTTCCTATATTATCTGCGCCGTGGTTGCTCATGACCGTCTCAATTCCGGCTACCCCAGGCATCAAACCCTTGGGACCGCCGCTGAATCCCGCAAAGAAATGGGGTTCAATAAAGCCTGTCACAATCCGCAGATCAGCTTCCAGCGCGTGCTTGTTAAGCAGCGCAGGAGCACCTGTACGTGTTTGTCCCACCTGCAAGAGCTGCAAAGGATCTTCACAATCATGATTAATGACTCGATAACCGTCCACCACTTCGGGGGTTAACATGGCATTGAGTTCCGCTTTCGTGTTTGGTCGGTGAGTTCCAAGCTGGTTAAGCAAAACAATATTTTCGCGCGGGTGATCGCCCAGGTGAGTCAATAACCACGGAATGATACGTTCGTTCGGGGTTGCGCGCGTGAGATCGGTAAAGAGAATGCAGAGTTTCGTATCGGGGTCGATGGATTCAAGGAGAGGAGCTGCACCGATAGGGTGTTCGAGGGCGTGAGTAATGGCAGCACGCTCGTCTGCCAGACCGTCAGAAAAATTGGGTTGAATGATCGTGGTACGATCCTGAGGCAAATCGATGCTGATGTGCCCATTCCCATAGGCCAGGTCAATATTCATAGCAGCCGCAGGATAGATCAGTGAGTGCGCAATTACCAGATTGGATGATGCATCATTTACCAGGCCACAGCATCGCCAGAGAAGAATTATTGTTGTAAGGACGTAAGTTGATGACGTGTATCGGTGAGGTCGAGGCATTGGATGGCCTGAATCTCCTCGAGGACTTCGGAGTAGGATGCCTGGGCTTGACCTCCAACGAGAATGGGAAACGGTAACTGCAGGTAACCCCTCAATTGTTTCAAAGCCTGAACAACATCAGGATCGTTGTGGGGGTAAACAAGGCTCAGAGCCAGTGCTTTGCTGTTGTTTTGCCTCACGGCACCTGCAATTTCCGCGGACGGAACCGAAGCACCCAGAAAGGTGGTTTTCCAGCCAAGATTGGCGGCCAAGGCGGTGACGATCACCGAACCGATTTCATGCATCTGTCCGGTCGGAGTGGCGATAACGAGTCTTGGAGCCGAGACAGGTAGTGAAAACGGCTTGATCGATGCAAAAATAAAAGTCTTCAAGGAGGCGGACGCGACGTGCTCCTGAGCGATGTTCAAGTCCCCAGACTGCCAAGCTTCCCCAATTAATTTCATGAGCGGAGCCACGATGTGACACAACATGCCCTGATGACCTAGTTTCAGTGCAGATTCGGACAAAAAACGATCAAATTGGTCCATATCAAGCGACTTGACACACTGAAAGAGATTATCAACACATACATTTGGATTCCAGTCGCTTGAGTGCTCAACGACAGGAGGAACATCAGGGGTTTTCATCGCTTCTGAGGCTTGGTGGTCAGCGGCGATCAATTCCCTGAGCTGCGCTATGTCAAGGTGCGCAATGTTCGCAATACGATGGCCAAGCTCAGTCGCTATCTTCAAAACGAACAAGCGTTCGATATCCTGCTCGGAGTAGAGGCGTCGGTTGGATGGACTCCGCATGGGCACGACGCCTTTGTAGCGCTTCTCCCAGATACGGATGACGTGAGCCGACAAGCCACTACGCTTGGCAGCTATGTTGATAGAATGTAGAAAACTATCCATTTTTTTGATTGGCCGTAAGTGCCGATGAGGTAAAGCCTAAGATGATTTCAAGTAAAAGTCCACACTTCTTAACCAATATTTAGACAAACTTGAACAAAAAGTTTGACAAAGTACTCATAGGATAGAAATATAGACATGTCTTAGACATTTTGAGTTCTATTAGACAGTTTTGAGACGCTTCGTTATCCGAACAATTAGAAACATGGGTAGCCAGATAAGTGTAACAAAACGAAACAGAGACGTGTCTGGGATAGAAACGGCTTGAATCCAAACTAACTACAATCGATGAAAATTACCGATAACAGCACTGCAGCAACCGACGTCATGGAGCCACGAGGTCTTAAGCTGAAAAGGCGCTCCACTGTGACCCGAACAAGACAGACGAAACGCCAAGGCTCGAAGCGGGCGCAGAGGGAATGGAGTACCAGTGCTAGTAAGGACCCATTGAGCAAACTGGTGGTTCGAAGAGATGAGGCAGCGGAAGAAAAAAAGATTTCCGTGATGCCCACACGCTCATCGTTTGCAATGTATCTGAGAGAAATTTCAGAGGAAACGCTTCTCACCCCCCTTGAGGAGATTGAACTCGCAGCCCAGATACACGCAGGAAACGCAGAAGCACGCGAGCGCATGATCCGCGCCAACCTCAGACTCGTGGTAAAAATTGCCAGGGATTATGAGGGTTTTGGCCTGCCATTACTCGACCTCATCAACGAAGGAAACATTGGACTGATGAAAGCTGTGGATAAGTTTGATCCTGCCAAGGGAGCCAAGTTTTCAACTTACAGCTCATGGTGGATCAAGCAGGCCATCAAGCGTAGTCTGAGCAATCAAAGCAAAACCATTCGACTACCCATCCATTTGGTGGAAAAAATCTCCAAACTACGCAATGTGGCCAATCGTTTGCTGGAATTGCTCGGTAGAGAACCCACCGATGAAGAACTGGCCAAGGAACTGGGAATTGCCCCTACCAGAGTCGCCCTGATGAGGCGTGCTTCCGCCCGGCCGGTATCTCTGGATGATACCGTTGGTGACGATGACGCGACACGTCTGGAAGAGCGAGTGACCGACGAAAACGCGGAACACCCTTACGAGGAACTCGAGCTTCAAACATCACTCACCTTGTTGACACAGATGCTCTCAAAGCTGAACCCGAGAGAGTCCAGGATTCTTCAATACAGGTTTGGGCTGGATGGAGAGCCTGAACGCACCCTTGAAGAGGTTGGAGAGGAGTTTGGAGTGACCCGGGAACGCATCCGGCAATTACAGAACATCGCCTTGCACCGATTGCGCCGCATGATGGACAAGAAGAATGCCCCTGTGTTGTTTCCAACAGGAGAGGCAGGAGAGAAATCCGCCTGAACCTTTGACGATAACTACTGCAAGCCACAGGCCGCAAGGCATGTGGCTTTTTATGTGGCCCCTTGCATTCCTGCAAAATCAAGACCAACTCATTTCAAAACCGCCACTTGACGGCATCAGATGCTAACTTTAGTCTCACGTCGTGGTGAGAATCAGAGCCCATGTTTGTTGGTTACTGCTCTTTCTCTATGCCGTGATCGCGTAACATGGCAACTAGAACACGACCTTAACCAGGAGTCCTATTGTGGATTTAAAGGATATTAAAGCAATCGTAGATTTGATGAAGAAGAATGCCATCTCTGAATTCGAGATGGAAAAAAACGATTTTAAAATCAAGTTGAAGCGTGGTTTGAGCGGTAACACGAGTCCAACGGAGGATAGCCCTTACCTTCTGGCACCTCCTGTTCCACACATCCTTGCCCAACCAGCAACTCCGGTGCCCTCCGCACAACAGGATGCACGGGGTTCAACGGCAACGGTATCAAGCAAGCTTCCTGCAGAAACTGAAATTGTATCGCCCATGATAGGTACTTTCTATGCATCACCTTCCCCAGACGCACCCCTCTATGCTGAAGTGGGGACACGTGTGAATCCGGAGTCCGTGGTTTGCATCGTGGAAGCCATGAAGGTGATGAACGAGATCAAGGCCGAAAAGAGCGGTATCATCACTGAAATCCTGATAGAAAACGCTAAGCCAGTCGAGTTCGGACAAGCCTTGTTCAAGGTAAAACCCAATTAAACCTCCAGCTGGAGCCTTCAGTCTTCTGGTCGAGCTCAGCCCCACCGCCATTTAAGCTGCATCATTTTTGTTAGAACACCTATGTTTGAAAAAATACTGGTCGCCAATCGAGGAGAAATCGCTGTTCGAATCATTCGAGCTGCCAAAGAGCTCAATATCAAGACCGTTGCAGTGTATTCCGATGCCGACCACAATTCCATGCATGTGCAGATGGCCGATGAAGCTATCTGCATCGGAGGTGGTCCAAGTTCAGAGAGCTATCTCCGCATCGACCGGATTATCAGCGCTGCGGAAATTGCCGATGTTGATGCCATTCATCCAGGCTACGGATTTCTCTCGGAGAATGCCCATTTCGCCGAGATTTGCGAAAGTTGTAACATCCGCTTTATCGGACCCTCTCCTTCAGCAATGAGTGCGTTGGAAGATAAGGCCGTGAGTCGTGAACTCGCAAAAAAGACGGGCGTAGCGACACCTCCAGGGTCCGAGGGGCTGGTGGATACCGAGCAAGAGGCTCTTGAAACGGTAAAAAAGATCGGTTACCCCGTTTTAATCAAGGCTGTTGCAGGAGGAGGCGGACGCGGGATGCGTGTGGTGCACAATGATATTTCAATGGTGAAGGGATACCACACTGCACGAGCTGAGGCAGAAAAAGCTTTTGGTAATTCAGGGGTCTACATTGAAAAATTCATTGAGAACCCTCGGCACATCGAATACCAAATACTCGGTGACGGACGTGGAAAAATCATTCACCTCGGAGAACGCGACTGCTCCATCCAGCGGCGCAATCAAAAACTCATCGAAGAAACTCCCTCCCCTTTTCTCGAAAACAAGCAATTTGCCAAGCTGAGAACGAAAATGAGTCGAGCTGCCTTGAGATTGGCGGAAAGCGCTCAGTATACCAACGCTGGCACGGTGGAATTCGTCGTGGATGAGAAAGGAAACTTTTACTTCCTGGAAATGAACAAACGCATCCAGGTAGAACACCCTGTTACCGAGGAAACCACCGGGATCGACCTGGTTAAACAACAAATCCTGATCGCAATGGGTGAGCCGCTTCGTATTTCCCAGGGAGATGTCAAACTCAGCGGACATGCCATCGAGTGCCGTATCAATGCTGAAGATTTTGAGGACGATTTCCGTCCCAGCCCCGGCACGATCGATACCGTGGAATTTCCAGTCGGAACGGACATTCGGATAGATACGCAGATTGAAAGCG
>JAAZXX010000089.1 GCA_014239995.1 Verrucomicrobiia bacterium | reverse complement strand
GCAATGACCGGACTCGAACCCAGATCGACGGTTTAGGAAACCGTTGTCATCAAGCTCCATAAGTGAATGCCACTGCATCCTAAAACCACTAACCAACAATACTTTAACCTCCTAAGACACACACAAATCTAGATCTGGCAAATTTTATCAACGGTGGAATTCAAACCGTCGTTGCTGTAGCCCTCAGGATACCTTTCATCATGATCGGGTTTGAGCGTTTTTTCAGGTAAGAACCATTTCATGCCAATGTACCGGCGTGTTTGGGTGTGCCGTGTGGGTTTTAGAACAATATTTCTACCGCTTGTTTTTGTGCGGATTAAAAAAGGTAAACACGAGGCAAGTAATGCTTTAAATATGGCGGCAATGACCGGACTCGAACCCAGATCGACGGTTTAGGAAGCCGTTGCTCTGCCGGTGAGCTAAGCTGGCATCCTGGCGGTAAAGCCTTGAAAAAGGGGGGTATGTCAGAGGCATCATGAATCAAGCCCTGTCCTGGCTACTTGAATGCCTTGATTTCCAGCTTGCGGAATTCTACTTTTGTTCCGTGATCCTGCAGCATGATGCGTCCACGGGTGTTTTGTCCATAGTGGGCCCATTTTTTGAACTTGCTGGCCTGCACCGCCTCGAGGAATGTCGGGGTGTCTGTCCGGGTCTCGACAATTTTCACGCCATTGAGCCATTGTTCAATACGCATCCCAGTGGAGATGATGCGACCCTCGTTCCAGGTGCCGGGGGGATGCCTTGAGTCCAGTTGCCAATCCCCAGGTTCAAGGAGATACAGGCTTCCCGTGATGGAATGCCGTTGGGAAGAGTGTCCAGGATCGTAACCCGGGTACTGCCGTGCGTCATCCAGGATCTGGTATTCCGGGCCGAGGTATTTTCCGTCATAATCTGCCATGCGAAATTTGACCCCGCTGTTGCCTTCCGAGCCGATACGAAACTGGAACCGAAACTCGAAATCCTCGTAGATCTCCTTGGTGTAAAGACTGGTATGTCGAGTGTCCTCGCGGCCTGGATGCATGCTTAAAATATCATTCTCAAAACGCCATCCCATGGGGGGGCTGCCTGAAGGCCCCTGCCAGTCTTCCAGATAGTCCGCATCTGACAGCGACCTCCACGGAGTGGCCTGTCTTCTCCTCCATTCCGGCAAGGGAATGCCCTGTGTGGTGTCAGATTCCAAACCGGCCTGATTCACGGTGCTGACCGTATACGCCTCAGGATGCGGTTCGCTCTGGTTTCGGTGGATGAATGTCATGGCTGGCAGGGTCTTGCCCTCGAGTGGTTGATCACTGTAGTTCCATGCATGGAAGGCCCCGGAAGGATTCCATGTGGGGTGGGTTTTCCCGGCGACCTCACCGATGAGATGACCACGATGGTAAATCCGGAAGTTTTGGATGCCGGATTCGATGTCAGCAAACGCATTCCAATGCAGGGTGGTTTCCTTGGCCTTGCATTCCACTCTCAGGGCGTGCGGAGGAACGGGAGCAGTGATATCCGGGATCTTCCCAGATGCCTGGAAATGTTTCCAGGCCCGGGCAAATCTTGGGTCGGCCAGATAGCTGGAGGTATGAGGTGGCTCTTTGCAAATGGATTGTTCCATGATCTCATGGCCCTGATTCATGCCGACCCAATGGTTCTTTTCTGGTAATTCCTTTAAAACGGGCATGGTGCCGGGTGGAGAAACAGGAAGGCGCAGCGGGATGATGGTGTCAAAAAAACGTATGGCGATCTGGCGGCTCTGCCCGTTTTCATGCTCGGCACCAGGATGAACGGCGAGAGCCCATGGGGCCCGCTGACGGCGTCCAAATTCAAATACCTGGTACACCCCTTGGATGAGCTTGTAGAAACGATTGTCCTGGATGGCTTCCTTTTCGCCAAAACAGAACAGAATGGGGACTTTCAGCGCGGCTGGATTGGAGTCTGGTGCCTGGGGCTGGGTGCGGAGATAGGTTTTTCCTTCCGGTGCGAGGCCTCCTGATCTTGGAAAGGCAGCGATCACGCGTTCCGGAAAAAGATAGGTCATGTTCATGGTCCAGATGGCTCCGCCGGAATGTCCCCAAAGGCACCATGGGACCGTGTTGAGTTCGGGGTGCCCTGCAGCCTCTGCCAGGATCCGTATGGCTTCCAGGAAGGCCCTTGCGGAGCCATCTTCCGGCATGGTCCATGTGGAACAGTCCTCATCGGGAGCAAATACCTGTGAGCCCATCAGGGCAAATCCATGTTTCTGCGCCAGTGCCTGCCACTGGATATCGTCGGCATGTTCCAGGCCCAATGCGCGTGCACCGGTGCCACAACCGTGCTGTCGGAAGAGGATGCCCCGAATCTGGGGGGTCTCGTCGGGGATCCAGACTCGATAGAGTGCCTCCCCACGGGCATCGCCGGGGTGGGGTGCCACTTGGCAGTCGTAGGTGGCGGCCTCCAGCACGGACATGCCGCCCAAGGTCCCCAGGATCATTGCCAGCCCGCTCGACCAGATCAACCAGATCGCTTTTTTCATGTCGGGGAAGGCATGGTTCAGCCCAGGGCGTTTCTTACGGCGGTTTTCATCTTCTGAAGTCCAGTCCTGGCCGTGAGCGTGGCATCCTGCGCCCAGTAGCTGCGGTTAAAGACTTCCAATGATAAAACTGGAGTCGCCCCCACCTCGACAAAGCCCCTGAGGATATCGTCCAGGGGAGCAATACCGTCTCCGGGGTAGACGCGATGTTCGTCCTTGATGGTTTCGAGTGGAGGGTCCGCAGGATAATCATTGAAGTGAAAAACCTGCATGGCCTGGGGGCCGAGCAGTTTCAATCCCTCAAACGGGCATCCCCCCTTGTAGGTGTGGTAGACATCGCCCAGGAAGCAGGCCTTTGGATGTCCGCACTCAATGGCGATGGAAAGTGCCGTGCTGATGCGTCCAATGATGGGGTGTCCTCCCCACATTTCAATCTGGGGGATCACCCCGATGGATTCCCCGGCCTCCAGGAGCTCGCGATAACGTTTGGCGGCATCCTCCAATGCAATCGGATCATTGCCTGGGGCCCCGGCAGGTGGTGCTGCCATGCGGATCCCTCCGATTTGCGCGAGCATGTCCATCTCTCGCCTGGCCTGTTCAAGGCCCTTCTTGCGCCTGGCAGAGTCGTTGACAATCCATGGAGCAAAGCCGATGGCACTCTCGATTGTCATCCCATGATCGGCGATGCGTTTTTTCAGATCCTTGAGCGATCCTCCTCCATCGACGTAGGTATGCAGTGCGTCAAACCATGGTTCCATGGCATCGTAACCCGCCTTCCCGGCGATTTCGATTTCCTCCACGATGCCCAGTTTTTGACCTCGGATGGTGCTGGTATTCAAACAATAGCGAAAAGCTCTTCCGCTGGGGCTCTGGGGATCCTCGGCATGCATGGTTTTGGAGCCGAGAATCAGGCCACCTGCCGTCATGGTGGCGGCGGTCAGCATGTCTCGGCGGTTGACTTGGGTTGAATGGTTCTTGGGTTGTTTCATACGGGTTTGATGTCCATGCTACCTCAGGGCCTCCTTTGAGGTGAATCTTTTTTGGTGTGATTCTTTGGTGGGTGAACCTGATACCTCAAAAGAGCGTCGTGCGACCCCGTCGTCAGACCGTTTATTTCGGATGTTTTTGTCTTGGAGGAGTCGTCTAATGTCTACAGAGCTTGCTAGCCTGCATGTCTGATCCCGACAATCATCCTTTCTTACGACGTCTGATCAGTCTGCATGTTCATCCCTTGGGTCCGAGGTGATATGGCATATTGAGCCTTGGGACGGTGTCGTATTTGAGTCCATGCGTTGTATATCGACGCATGTGCTGTTGAAAACATGAAAAAAACGTGCTAGGATATTAATCTAGAACCTTATTGGAATATATTTTTTCTTGATCTCCCGGTAGAAAAGCTCAACGCTCGGGTGGTAAAAACTTCATCGGTTTGATCTGAAACAACGGCTATGCTTGGTAAACTAATTGACAGGGAACAAGGGCTTTATTGCGTCGCGCAGCATGACAAGGAGGTGGACGTCACCACCTTGGCCAGAATCTGTGATTTTCGAATGGGCGACCTCGCTGGTTTGCTTAAAGTCAGCGAACGTCATCTCGAACGCTCTTTCAAAAATGTCCTGGAAATGACGCCGAAATCCTGGCTCAGGGAGCAGAGAATGCTCTATGCCAAGGAACTGTTTGAAAAGGGCATGGATAAACGTCAGGTGTCCGCGATCACAGGATTCAAGTCCTACAGCCATTTTGCAGCCGAAATAGCTACCTTTTTTGGGAAAAAACCCAAGGAAATGGAACTTTGCGCCTGATAAAAGTCCTGTTTTGAGGCATTCCTTGATCACGTATCACCCCTTCTCATGGGCGATGCTCTTTCTTCGCTCCCTTGGTTTCTCCCTGGGACTTGTCTCCTCCATATACCTTTTATGCCTCGACCCTGCCGTTGCCGCTAATGACAGCGGTTGCGAGTCATCGCTGGAATGGAAAAAACATGTATTTCACCGCCCTCAAATGGGTGTTCCATTTCGTCTGACCTTTTATTCCAACCAGGGGGAAGAACACGCTGAATCTGCTGCAGATGGTGTTTGGAAACGGATCTCCGCCCTCAACGCCATATTCAGCAACTACGAAACGGACAGTGAACTCAGTCAGCTTGGTTACAATTCGGGGAAGGGGGACTGGGTTCCGGTCAGTGATCCCTTGTGGAAGGTCCTTTGCCATGCGCAGCAACTTTCCATGCAATCCGACGGTGCCTTCGACCTGACCCTGGGTCCTGCCACGGCGCTCTGGCGCAAGGCTCGTCGCCAAAAAAGTCTGCCAGCCCAGACCATTCTTGAATCCATGATGTCCAGAACGGGATGGAAAAAACTTTTGCTTCGACCCGAAAATCAAAGTGTATGCCTGGTTTCTCCGGGTATGCGACTGGACCCGGGGGGAATCGCCAAGGGATTTGCCTTGGACGGCGGCTTGGCTGTCCTTTCTGATTTTGGAATCCGTCATGCCCTCCTTGCTGGAGGGGGTGATATGGCTGCATTGGAAGGGCATCCCAATGGCAAGCCCTGGACGATCCGTTTGGCGGGCTTCGACGACGACGATCCTACGTCTGAGGATATGATCCCGCTCGTGCACGCTGCGGTGGCCACCTCGGGTGATCTCTTTCAATTTGTTGAGATCGACAAGCTTCGATACTCCCACATACTGAATCCCAAAACGGGTATTGGTCTGACAACTCGAAGTCTGGTTACGGTGTACGCTTCCAGTGGAATGGAGGCCGATTCGCTGGCCACCACCCTTGCCGTCCTTGGTCCCAAAGCGGCACCTGAGTGGATCGAGCGCTTTGCCAGTGGCGTCAAGGTGCGCCTCCTCTGGTTGGATGAGGCCGACACCGTTCAGGAATGGGTCCGTGGGGATTTCGAACGCATCAGCCCATGAATGAGTGCACCGTATCTGAGATGCCCGTCCCTTGTTTTGTTGCCTGGAGTCTGTGATACAGATCTTTTTTGAATCTGCTTGCGAATGCCTTTCCTAAAATTCCCCACTTGATTCTGTCTGCTTTGAGGGATTACGGTTCCAATTCACAATGCGTAACGCGATAGCCATAGCCTTATTACTGACCATGACAGCCTGCCAAACGGCCTCCAAGAGAGACTTCACGCAACCTGTAACCCTTGAACAGCTCAATCGTGATGCCAAGGCATTCGGGTCGATACTCAGCCTTCCAGTATTTGAAACTTCTCCAGCCGCCATGGCTGAAGAAATGGAGATGGCCATCACCATGGCTGATGCCGCACTTGATCGTATTGCTGGGCTGAACCCCGCTGAGGTGGATTTTGATAACACCATCCGGGCCTTGGATGATATGAGCTACAAGGCGGACCTGGTTGCCAGTCGCATTTATCTCATGAAGGAGACCAGTCAGGATGAGTCTATCCGCGAAAAGGGGACCGAGCTTGTCAAGCGCTTTCAGGATTGGGCGGTGGGATTGGATTATCGTGAGGATGTTTACCGTTCAGTGAAAGCCTATGCTGAGAGTGACCCTCTTCTCGAAGGGGAGGATCGCAAATTGTTTCAGGAAACCATGCGGGATTACAAACGGGCGGGATTGTCCCTTCCCGAGGCAGAGCGTCTCGAGGTCGAGTCGCTGCGCAAAGAGCTTTCCAAACTAAGCACTGACTTTGACTCCAACATCACCAAAGCAAAGGTTTCTCTCCAGTTTAGTGGCAAGGAACTCGAGGGAGTGCCTGCCTCTTTCCTCGAAGCCGAGGGCATCAAGACCGGGGAGGATGCGTTTACCGTCAAGGCGAACGTGACGTGGCACTTCATGAATGTCATGGAGAATGCGACCTTGGAATCCACACGACAACGCATGAAGGAGGCGCGTTACTCCCTGGCTCGAGAAAAGAACATCGACTTGCTGCAGTCTATCCTCCAGCTCAGGACCACCATTGCCCATAAGCTTGGATACACAACATGGGCTGATTATCGAACAGAGGTCAAAATGGCTGGTAATGGAAAAACAGCTCTCAACTTCCTTACCGAATTGAAGGAAGGGCTTCAGCCTAAATTTGATGCCGAAATGGAACGCTACCGGCAATTGAAAGTGCAGGAAACAGGGGATTCAGAGGCACGGATTCGTCTATGGGATTGGCGCTACTACAGTAATCAACTCAAGAAAAAAGATTATGATGTTGATGCCGAACAGTTGCGGGTTTTCTTTCCCTACCCGCAAACCCTTGAAGGCATGTTTCGCATATACCAGGATATGTTTGGTTTGCGTTTTCTTGAAATGGAACCTCCCTATAAATGGGTGGAGGGTCTGGAACTTTATGCTGTGACGGATGCCTCGACAGGAGAACCCCTGGGCACGTTTTACCTGGATATGTTTCCTCGTGAGGGCAAGTTCAATCACTTTGCCCAGTTCACCATCATGGCCGGAAAGGCTTTTGCCAGCGGTCCATATCAGCGTCCCTGCGTGGCCTTGATCTGTAATTTTCCTTCCCCCACGAGTGAGCGTCCCTCGCTGCTTTCCCACAATGAGGTTGAGACCCTGTTTCACGAATTTGGCCATGCACTGCACTCGATCCTGACACGGGCCCGCCATGCACGATTTTCCGGTACCAGTGTCCCCAGGGATTTTGTCGAGGCACCCTCGCAGATGCTTGAGAACTGGGTTTGGGACAAGGAGCAATTGGACAGTTTTGCAGCAGACTATCGTGACTCCTCACGCAAAATTCCGACAACGGTCCTTGATCAGCTGAAAGCTGCCCGCCTTGCCACCATTGGTACCCACTATCGGCGTCAATTGAGTTTCGGTATCCTTGACCTGGAATTGCATTCCAGGTCCGTCAATGCCGCTCCCCTGGACGTGCTCAACACCTCCAACCAGATCATCAGCGAGGTTTTCCTGCCGGTACCTGAATCGACTGCTTTTGCAGCCTATTTTGGGCATTTAACCGGCTATGATGCGGGCTATTATGGATACGCCTGGGCGGACGCTATTGCAGCAGACATGGCCACGGTTTTCGAGCAGTCGCCATTGAAATTTTCAGACAAGGAAGTGGCAGGTAGACTCCGTGAAAGCATCTATGCTCCAGGTGGTTCCAGAGATGCTAACGAGCTGATCCGCACATTTCTGGGCCGGGAAACCACCATCAAGCCATTTCTTAAATCCATTGGGATCGACTGAAATCAGCTTCCTCTCCGACACCGTGGAGTCGTCCAAGACCTGCAGACAGCCCCAACTCGCCGGTGCCTGAATGGGGGTTTAGATGGCCTCCTCTCCGCGCTCATTGGTACGGATTCGGATGGCTTCCTCCACCGGAAGGATGAAAATTTTTCCATCGCCGATTTTGTTGCTATTGGCAGATTTTAAAATGGCCTGAATCACCTGATCGACTTTATCGTCCGGTAGCACCATTTCCACTTTCAACTTGGGAAGGAAATCCACCTTGTACTCGCTTCCACGATAAATCTCCTTATGCCCCTTTTGTCGGCCAAATCCCTTGACCTCTGATACGGACATGCCAACGACCCCCTCGTCTGACAGGGCTTGTCGAACTTCGTCGATTTTGAAGGGCTTGATGATCGCTTCGATTTTTTTCATAAATTTGGATCCTGTTCAGATAACGACTTATTCGTTGTAGGCTTCCTCTCCATGGTATGTCGTATCCAGTCCAGTGTTTTCCTCGTTTTCATCGACACGTAAACCAACCATGGCCTTGACAAGTTTCAGGATCATGAAGGTGGCAAACGCCGTATACACCGCAGTGATCAATGCCGCCGAAAGCTGGACCCCCAACTGCTTGACAATGGAAAAATCCGCGTCACCCCTCCCACCGAAGCTCGGGGCCATGAACACAGCAAGCATGATGGTGCCGATAAAGCCACCCACTCCGTGAACTCCAAATACATCCAGTGAGTCATCATACCCTATCCTTTGCTTCAGGATCGTAGATGCCCACCAGCAGATGAATCCGGACATGCCACCGATGGCGATGGCTCCCCAAGGGCCCACTGTGCCTGAAGCAGGTGTGATCGCAGCCAGACCAGCGATGGCCCCTGTGGCTGCGCCGAGCATGCTCGGTTTGCCGTGCTTGATCCACTCCAGAAACATCCAGGCCAGGGTGGCTACTGATGCCGAGATCTGTGTGACGACAAGGGCCGAGGCGGCATCTCCATTTGCTCCCAGGGCACTGCCACCGTTGAAACCGAACCATCCCACCCATAACATGGCGGCACCGATCAGGGTCATGGGAAGGTTGTGGGGCATCATGGGTTTGTTTGGATAACCCGTGCGCGCCCCGAGCATGATGCAGGCTACCAGTGCACCGACACCCGCAGTGATATGCACCACGATACCCCCAGCGAAATCCTGAACGCCCCGATCGGCGAAAAAGCCTCCATCACCGCCCCAAACCATATGACAGATGGGTGTGTAGACGATCAAGCTCCAGAGCGTCGTGAATAACAGCACCGCTGAGAACTTCATGCGCTCGACGAAGGCTCCCACCATCAGGGCTGGGGTGATGATGAAAAAGGTCATCTGGAAGGCAAAGTGCAGTAATTTAGGAATGGTGCCTTCGGTTGACGAAGCGTCTATCCCCTTGAGCATGGCGAGATCCAGAGACCCAATGAATGAATGGATGTTGGTGGTTTCTGTCTGCATGCCAGTGGTGGAGAAAGAAAGCGAGTAGCCGCAGATCAGCCAGAGAAGTGTCATCGTTGCGGTCAAGACAAAGCACTGCATGAGGACCGAGAGCACATTCTTGCCCCTTACGAGACCGGCATAAAACAAGGCCAGGCCTGGTATGTTCATGAAAAGTACCAAGGCGGTGGAGACGAGAATCCATGCCGTGTCTCCTGTGTCTATCTGAGGTTCTTCCTGGGCCAGGCATGCCAGCGGGGTTGCGAGGATGAACCACAAGAATAAACGTCCCCAAAGGGGGTTCCATTTCGCTTGATGCGTCATGAAGGACGGATTCGTCATTTTTTGCCTGTTTGCATTTGGGTGCATGGCCCAATCCACTACACAAATTCATGACGCAGGGCTACAAAAAACAACCGGATCGGACCCGTTGCTCGCCAATACCCCTTTTCCACAGGCTTCAGAGAGAGGAGCAACTTGCTGTTTCCCAGGCCAGGGGGAGCCCCTTGCCTTGTGCCGGGTAAAACCTCATTTGAGGAGAAGAAAATGGTATGTATCTGTGGCGATGTGCAGGCGGCTCAGCGGCGGCGTCCAAAACCACCCCGTGTCTCGAGGATGAGTAATTCCATTTCCCCGGAGATAGAGTCGTTTTCCGTGAGGCCTGCTTTTTCAAGTAAAAGGTTACCTTTAAGGGTTTTACGGTCAAAGAAACGACGGAATCCAAAGGATTCATCCTCCTCATTTGGATCCGTGATCAGCAGATTACCCTGAAAATCGACAGATTGTTCTCCACCAGGCTCAAAGTTTTTTGCTTCGATCGTCAAGATCATGGTGATCTCATGTCCATCACTTTCCC
>JAAZXX010000899.1 GCA_014239995.1 Verrucomicrobiia bacterium | reverse complement strand
GCCCCTTGTCGATGGCAAAATTATCACCTCTGAGGTTCAATCTCATCACGGTGAAGATGGGACGACCTATTCAGCCGATATCGAATATAGCTACACCGTCAACGAAAAGCAGTTTAAGTCCGACGTGATCGTGATCGGTGGGCATGACTATAGCGCGGGTAGCGCAGTGGAACGTTATCCCTTAGGGGAATCTGTGCGGGTCGCTTACAATCCGGTAAAACCCCATCAAGCTGTCTTGCAACCCGGCGTTGAGTCAACAGAGCTACAAAAATGGGGCATCAGCATGATGTCCGGTGCTTTCTTCATGGCGGTTCTGTTTAATTTTATCCTACGCAGGGCAATGCACGAGGACAAAAACGCGGGAGACCATGTGCTCATTCTGTTGTTTAAAATTCTTTTTTTCCCATTTGTGATTGCAGACGGGAATCCCCTGATCATGGGAGTGATGGTGGGGGTCGCTTACTGGATCACGACACTTGAATTCCATCCGGTTCTTACCGTGTCGGCACAGGTTTTCACCGCCCTGTATGGGCTGGGTTTGATCTTTATGCTCTGGGGTTGCCTGTTGGGTTGGTTGATGAGCCTACGCGAAGCCGATGACGGTTCTTGAAGCCCTGCAGAAGAAATCCCAATTTGTGATAAACGCTCGAGAAAACACGTGTTTCTCGGACATTGTGGGTATTCTCGAAAATACCCTAGTAGCGGAGGACGGGAGCAGCCCTTGGATACTAGGGCCGAAGCAGGCGGCTTCTCAAAAGGTCCCGAATGAACTTCTGGTCTTCCTTGCTGAGCTTGGTCATTACGATTTCGAGACTATCGCCATTTTCTTTTTCCAGGACGGCTTTCCCTGCCTTGAACTCGACGAACCGGGCCATGATTTTGAACTGCCCCGTGCTGTCGGTGAACTCGCGCAGCTTAACTGACGGTGTGGACCCGGGTGATCCTCCCTCGACCTTAGCAACCAGTGCTTCGACTGCCTTGTCCATCGCCGAACCTCGGACATTCTTGTACCGGATGATACCCTTGTCATCCAGGACATAAATCGTCGGCCATCCACGTACACCCCAGGCTTTCGAAATCGGCCCACTCGTACCCTGGGGACCATTCCAAAAACTGCGCCAGGTGATGTTCTCTGCCTTCATGCGTTGTTTGAGTTTGGCCTTGTCCCTGTCACTGTTGACGCCGATCAGGGCAAAAGGCTCATTTTTCATCTTTTCAACGAGCGACCGCTCGTGTGGGTACATGGCCCGGCAGGGAGGTCACCAATCGCCCCAGAAGTCCAGTACTACAACCTTCCCACGGTAATCACTCAGCTTGAACTTCACTCCATCGAGATCCGCTCCCTGAATTTCCGGTGCCAGGTTCCCGACCTCGAATCCAACTTTCGGGTTTTGCGCAGTGGCATAAGAATCAAATCCGGAGGTTGTGACAAGAAGAATCACCGCAGTTAAGCAGCAGACGATATTTCGCATGGAGTTGTTCATGTGGAAATCCAATGAGTGTTCAATGTTATATTAGCTAAAATGACGGCCGAATC
>JAAZXX010000898.1 GCA_014239995.1 Verrucomicrobiia bacterium | reverse complement strand
AAATCAAGTCTGGGTCGCACGTTGGGTCTGGTTGATTCCTCTCAGAGGGGTCTCTCAGCCAGGATTCGAGTGAACCGTTCCAGTCAAGGGAAGTGATTCCTTCTGGTTCAAAAGGCAGCAGTGCCGCAAGCCATGGGCTTGCCTTCAGGGTGGCCGGATCCTCGATGGAAACAATGAGTTGTCCGCCCTGGGCAATCCAGGCGTTCAAAGATCTTACCTGAGGCAGTTTCATTTTGACTGCCCGGCTGGCATGCAGATAGAGGGCATTCAAACCTTCCAGGGCTAGTGGTTGATCCGGGAAGAAATCGACCTGCATCCGGCCTACCCGAGGTGCGTAATCACCCAGAGGAGGCGTTTGTGGAAGTGTGGGTTGCCCGGCGAAGGAACGGGCGAGGGAACCCACGACCAATCCGTTCCACGGTACTTTATCCGTTGATAGTTGCGTCCTTTTTTCGAGTATCTTGCCGGATGAAGACAGGAGTTCAGCACTCCAGCCCTGGGCCCCGCCTCCTTGCACATAGACTGGCACAACGATTCTCTTCCGGGTGCTCTTTGGGAGCTCGACGGGAACGGACTGCTCGAAGCCAGTTGGGGAATGACGCAAGCGAATGCTTCCGGAGAAGTCAGGGCCCTGGTGGTATATTTCAAAGGAGAAGGGGCACCAGTGATAGTCGCGTACCACACCTCCAATACCTGCAAAGACATCAAATTGCATCGAGGCTGCCCTGCTTTCGGCAAGTTCCATTCCCATCATCGCTCCCAACAAAAGAAGCCATTGCATCCGGAGGTGTCTTCGGATGCCTTTCGATGGGGATGTCCCCTGCATCATTGTCACGGAGACTGCATGCATCGATTCCTTCACGATTTTGGCCATGTGAATGAGGACGCCTTTGGTGTTTTTCTTTTGCCGGTCATTATCATCAGGGCGAGGGGCTGATTCCTTTGCGATTGGCATTTGTGAATGCCATGACCGGCTGAAGTGGTTATGATACAGGCCCATATTGTTTGCAAGTTATTCCTTTCCGAAGCCTCTTTTCACTGTATCTCAAAGCTGCAGGAGCATGCTTCCCGGGAGATGTGAGCGGTTTCAGCACTGCGCATGGATGGGGAAGATGACTGGCATTGAAGCGCTTCAATGTTCCCAGCTTTGACCTTGATCAATATTATTTAATCCTTTTTCCTGTTTTTTCATGTTGACCCTGTCAGTAAAATTTAGAACTCTCCCCATTTCGCTTGACGGCGTCCTGTGTATTTATGAGACACACCATATCAGTTTTGGTTGAAAATAAGTTTGGGGTCCTGACGCGTGTTGCCGGGTTGTTCAGTGGCCGTGGTTTCAACATTGACACCCTTAATGTTGCCCCTACCAAGGACGCAGGCACTTCGCGCATGACCATCGTGACCCAAGGGGATGACACGACCTTGGTGCAGATTGTTCGACAATTGAATAAGTTGCCAGAGGTGCTTGAAGTTCAAGATTTTAGGGAACAATTGTATGTGGATCGTGAACTGGTTTTGATCAAAGTTAACGCGGATTC
>JAAZXX010000897.1 GCA_014239995.1 Verrucomicrobiia bacterium | reverse complement strand
TGGATGCTGGCGGGAGGGTTTTGGTTGGGTGTGACACTGCTGGTTTTCCCGCGGATGTATGGTTTGGGAGGTGCAGTCATCCCAATTGTGGGTTGTGTGGTCCTGCTTTTCAGTTTTGTTCCACTATGGGCTGTCCTGCAGGCAGGCAAATTCCGCAATCAGGCAATTATTCTCGATGTTGACACGGCTTTGCTCGTTTCCCCTACAGTGGACAGTGCGACCGCTGCATTCCTACAGGCAGGTGAAGCTGTGACTATTCAGCCAGCCAAGAAGCAACCCAATCATTTTTTTGTAAGCAGTGATGACGGCGAGGAAGGCTGGGTTTTCAGCAAACACCTGGGTCGCATCCGCGAATAATCCACGATTGTTATCCATGAACACTTACGACACCCTTGTCGAGGAACTGAAACGCATTCACGCCTTGGGCGAGGTTTCCAACCTGCTGGATTGGGATGAGCAGGTGAACCTTCCGCCGCAGAGTGGGGACTTTCGGGCACGCCAGTCAGCCGCCATGTCAGCAGTTGTCCATCGGGAGGCCACGCAACCGAGGGTGGGTGACTTGATCTGTGAATTAGAGCAGTCGGGTGATCTTGATTCCGGGCAGCAACTGGTCCTCGCAGAGGCTCGCAAGGACTTTGATCGGTTGACGAAAATCCCTGAGGATTTTGTTGCCCACAAGGCAGAACACCTGAGTAAATCTTATCATGCCTGGGCTAAAGCCCGTGCTGAAAACGATTTTGCAAGTTACGCACCGTTTCTTGATGAGAATGTAAAACTGGCCCGGGAAGAGGCTGCTTTTCTTGGACGTGCCGATGATCCCTATGACTACTGGATAGACCGTTTTGACACTGGAATGGATGCCGCCACCATCGAACGTATATTTTCCGGGTTGAAGGTTGAGCTTGTGCCGCTGGTGCGTGAGATTCTGGGTTCACCAATCAAGGCTAACACCCATTGCATGAGGGGGTTTTCTGTTGAGCGACAGGAGTCTTTTTTGCGTGAGGTCACGGCAAAACTTGGATTCAACTATGAGCGGGGTCGCATTGACCGATCCCTTCATCCGTTCTGCAGTGGCAATGCGTTCGACACTCGGATGACCACCCGATTTTTCGAAGACAACCCGTTGGACTCCCTTTTCAGTTCCATTCACGAGACAGGACACGGCCTTTACGAACAAGGCCTGCCCCATGAGCATGTTGGGACTGCCTTGGGACAGTCCGCAGGAATGGCTGTGCATGAAAGCCAGAGCCGGCTTTGGGAAAATCAGGTGGCAAGGAGCCGGGAGTTTTGGCAGTACTGGGAGCCTTCCTATCGTGAGGCCTTTCCGGAGCAACTTGCCGGAGTTTCCAGTCAGGAATTATATCTGGCGGTCAATGCGGTTACGCTTAACCCAATCCGGGTTGATTCAGACGAAGTCACATACAACCTTCATATTGTTCTGCGTTTCGAGCTGGAGAAAGCACTTTTTGATGGCAATTTATCCGTGATGGACCTTCCCTCGGAGTGGAATCGGCTTTCTGAGGAGATTCTTGGCTTGCGTCCAAGGAAGGACT
>JAAZXX010000896.1 GCA_014239995.1 Verrucomicrobiia bacterium | reverse complement strand
CACACCGGGCCTTGAATGAAAAACGGGGCATGGCTCAGTGGCTGGACCCCGCCGCTCCCATGCTGGCAAGGATATTGAAGAAAAATGGATATGCCACCGGACACTTTGGCAAATGGCACATGGGTGGACAGCGTGATGTATACAACGCACCCTTGATCCGTGATTACGGATTTGATGCATCCCTCACCAATTTCGAGGGGATGGGCCCCAAGCTACTCCCTCTGACCTTGAAACCTGGGCAGAAAACACCGGGACGGATTTGGCAAAATGCCGAACGCCTCGGGGAGGGCTTTCGTTGGATGTTACGTTCCAAGATCACCAGTGGCTTCGTGGACGAGGCCATTCCATTCATGGAAAAGGCAAAACGCTCGAACAAGCCTTTTTACATCAACCTTTGGCCGGATGATGTTCACAGCCCCTTTTGGCCACCAGTCGAAGAGTGGGGTGATGGCAAGCGAGCCCTTTATCTATCCGTCCTGCAGGCAATGGACCGGCAACTTGGACGCCTATTCAATAAAGTGAGGCATGATGAAAAACTTCGAGACAACACCCTCATCTTGGTATGCTCGGATAACGGACCTGAAAAAGGGGCTGGCCAGGCAGGTCCCTTCCGGGGGTTCAAAACCCACCTTTATGAAGGTGGAATTCGATCCTCACTCGTGGCCTGGGGTCCCGGCTTTGTTAAGGGACAAAACGCCGTGAACCATGCCTCTGTCTTCAGCGCCATGGACTTGGTCCCCACCCTGCTGGAACTCGCCGGGGTCAAGGGCTCGGATCAGGTCCTTTTTGACGGAGAATCATTGCCGGAGGTCCTCACCGGTAATTCTTCCGGATCAAGGACTCAGCCGCTCTTTTTCAGGCGCCCTCCCGATCGTGACGCATTTTATGGTATCAAAAATCTGCCGGACCTGGCCGTTCGAGATGGTAGATGGAAGCTTTTATGCGAATACGACGGAAGTAATGTCGCGTTGTATGACATGGAAAGCGATCGTGGGGAAACGATTAACCTTGCTTCCTCATATCCAAGCGTGGTGAAAAAACAGACGCGGGCACTCCTTCAATGGCATGCCTCAATGCCCAAGGATCATGGAGCTGACTTGGCTGGGAAGTAGTTCTCAAGAAGATTCAAACCTGCGATAAATCCCATGGAATGGATGAGGCTGCTTTTTGACATCGAAGGGTTCCGCACAAAGCGAATCTCCACCTGGCATCATCCCTCTTCGCATGGCTTAACACCATGGGCCAGCAATGTTTGAAAATGCGGGGGCGTATCTTCCTTAGCTACGATCTCGATCTCGACTTCGCCAAAGCCTGCATTTTCCAGCCAGCGTTGTAATTCACTTTCCTCAAATCCAAGCCAAGTATCTCCGTAAAGGGTCAAGGCCTCTTCAAAACCATGGCGGAGAAGGTCCAGAATCAGGACCCGTCCACCGGGACGAAGTATCCGAAATGCGGACAAAAGGGCAGATTGCGGATCCTGTGCGTGATGAAGTGCCTGGCTGAGGATGACCACGTCAACACTGTCATCATCGATGGGTGGTTCAGAGAGATCTCC
>JAAZXX010000895.1 GCA_014239995.1 Verrucomicrobiia bacterium | reverse complement strand
CTGATGCCAGTGAAAATCACGAATGCCTGTGTCCAAAGGCGGTCTGGCCCAGTGACCCGTAGCCACCATTGACGCAGATGAGTTCCTAAGGATAACGATTTCTGATCATTCCCATGAAGGTAATGCTGGTATAGTCCCTGTAAACCATACCCGAAGAGAATGATCAGTGAAAGATGCGTGAGATGCATGCATTTAATCGGGTTGCGCATTGTGTTGAAAAAGGGCAACGGATAGATGATCTGATAAAAAGGTGCATGACGACCAAATGCAAACAAAAGTCCAGTTACGGCCAGGATGGACCAAAAGCGGATCAAACCTTTCTGCCTGGAATCGTAAATCGGATTTTCCCGTCTAAATGTCTGGATCAGGGCCCACAGAGCGATAATGAAGATGGTGATTCCCGCATATTCCCCCGAGCCTGAGTGGCGCATCAATGTGGCGCTGGGTTGACCGGGTTGCCAGTTTGGATCTCGTCCAACGGCCCCCCAGTAAGAGCTATCCGTAATATGCCCCTCGAGGTCTGACATCCTGTAACCAAAGAACCCGGGAATACAAAGGCGGATGGCTTCATTGACAGGCAAGCTCCACTGGGTTGAAAAATTCCATTTTGCCTGTTCAGCCGTAGGATCGGTTGCATCGGCTTCAACGGCATCGCTCAGCTGTGTTGCAACCAGAGTGATAAGTCCCTGAGAGGCCATCCAACCAGCTGTGAGCACGATTAAAAACAGCAGGCCAATGCCTCTTGCAATGGCTTTCCCTGACTTGACGGGCTCATTCCATGGTAGAAACAGGACATAAAGTCCAAAAGCGATACTGTAGAGTGCTCCCACATCAAACCCTTCAAGCACCCCATGCCCCACGGCGAATCCAGCGAGTATATACCTCAGCAGTGGAAGTTTTGGGTATTTGGAATGCAATGCAGCGATGGCAAGGAAGATCGATGCCATGGTCGTTGCCCTGGATGGAAGTCCCCAACAGGCGTTTGAAAAGGCATTGGAATTTAAGGCTGCCGCCAATCCGACCAGAACGCAGATCCAAGGGTTCCATTGCAGGCAGCGGCCCATTAACCACGCGCTCAGGCCTAGGAACATCAATGCAGCAGGGGCATACAATTTGGAGAAAAGGACTGGGTTGGCAATCATCCAACCGAGGAGCATGGAAAAATCTGGAAGTGCGCTTGGGTTCTCCATTCCAACCCAGTTGAGGTCGTGCCAGTATCCGAAAAAAGCACTGGGCAAGGCACCTGCCTCCGCACTGATGACTCCAAGGGGACCATCGTTCGAGAAAAGTACGAGTTCTGGACTGAAACCGTGCCTGAAGAGGAGCACGAGTGGGAGCGCGATCAACAACAGCGCTTTCCACCAATGACCCTTACTTGCTGTGATAGGTGCTTTGTGATTAGCCATACAAGAAGGGGTTAGTTTGTGGTTGCGCAGTAGGATTAAAAGTTTTTTCTTAAATTTCAACGTCGATATCACCTTACGATTCACCTTTGCTTGAAAATGGAAAGACCGTTGCGCATCTAACAAGGCGGGGGCGTAGCTGATTTCCACGAGGAAATTGTG
>JAAZXX010000894.1 GCA_014239995.1 Verrucomicrobiia bacterium | reverse complement strand
CCTCGCTGATCATCATTGCGGAAAGAAAGATCAGCAGGACGGGCAGCACGTAGCGCCATCGGCCCGTTGAGAAACCCTTGTCCTCCCACCACATGAGAAACAAGGTGAGGGAGGCCACCAGGCCAGCGGCTGCAGGAATGGGGAATCCAATAAATTCCTTGCCAGAGCCCGAGTTGGGTTCGGCTGCCATTACGTTGAATCGTGCCAGTCTGAGGGCCCCGCAGATCAGATAAACCGATGCAATGAACCAACCAATGCCTTGGTGTTGATCAAAAACATCCTTCAGGACAATGCGGTGCACAAGGAAGGCAGGGGCTACCCCAAAGGACACGATGTCTGCGAGGGAGTCGAATTCGCGGCCGAAGGGACTTTCCAGGCCTCCCATGCGAGCCACACGTCCATCCAGCAAATCGAACAGGCACGCAAGAAGAATCAGCAGCAGTGCCTTGAGGATATTGTTGTTGAAATCCTCCCTGGCCGGATCGGCCTGTACGATGTTGGTCAGGGCAAGGAATCCACAAAACAAATTGCCCGCCGTCATCAGGTTCGGCAGGATGAAAATTCTCAGCTTGGGTTCGGAAGGTTGCGTGTGCATGCTTCAATGCTTTCCAGGCGCGTCAACCCGGTCCAAGGGACTCTCAGGCTTTTCGACCTCGGGAAAATCGAGAAAGTGATCGCTTGATCCTCAACTCCAGTATACCCTTGGGTCCGTCACCTTGCCGCTCAAGGCACTGGCGGCAACGGTTGCTGGCGAGGCCAGAAACACCTGCGATTCCTTGTGTCCCATGCGCCCAGGAAAATTCCGGTTGGTCGCACTGATACACTTCATGGGCTTGTTCATGCGGCCAAAGGTGTCTACAGGCCCACCCAGGCAAGCCGAACAACCGGCATTCTCGGTCATCTGCACGCCCGCATCCGCAAGAATATCCCAGACGCTTTTGCCATCCCAGTGGGTGGTCTTCAGGTCCGTGACAATCTCAGGTGTGGCGGGCACCCCAAAGGTGTCGATCGCAACGGAATGTCCCCGGATCACGTGTGCGAAGGCCAGAAAATCGCTGGTCTTTCCGCCCGTGCAGGAACCAATGTAGGCACGATCCAATGCCATGTCCTTCAATTCCCTGGCCAGTTTTCGATTGCCTGGATCAGGGTGACAAGCCACGGTGGGTTCCAGTTTGCTCAGGTCAACCACCAGTTCTGAAAAAAACGTTTCCTCGGCATCTCGCTCCACGGGATCATAGTCAGCCCGTGTGCCGTTCAGGGAACACCGGTGATCCACGTAGGCCTTGGTCTTTGAGTCGAACTCAAAGATGCCGTTCTTCCCTCCCGCTTCGATGGCCATATTGGCAATGGTCATGCGGTCATCCACGCTCAGGGAGGCAGCTCCCGGTCCGTCAAACTGCATGGCTCGGTAGGTGGCTCCGTCAAAGCCAATTTCACCAATGACATGGAGAATGATATCCTTGGCCATCACCCCTGGCTGGATTTCACCCTCCAGGCGAAAATGCATGGTCTCCGGGACCTTGATCAGCAACTTGCCTGTACCCATGACAAAACCCGCGTCGGTG
>JAAZXX010000893.1 GCA_014239995.1 Verrucomicrobiia bacterium | reverse complement strand
TTGGCACCATCCCCTTGTTGGAAAACCCCTTTAATTTCAGTTCACTGCACGCACCTTTCCAATGGCATCTCATGTGTCTTCTCAGGGCCTATACCACATGGTGCGGCATTGTATTTTTCATTATTCTGTTCAAGAAATATTGCAACAAACAAAGCGTACTTGGCCGCTACGCTGCCGACGCATCGTATTTTATTTATCTGATCCATTTTCCCATTCAACTCTCCATGAGTTATTACCTGCGGGACCATATTGCATCCCCCATACTTGCTTTTTGGATCTGCCTGAGCGGATCCATTATTATTTGCGTTTTTCTATACCATTTCCTATGTCGCAACACCTGGGTAGGGCTTTTGTTGTCTGGAAGAAAATACAGCCTCAACATCTCGAAAGAGCTTCAGGACTTTAGAAACATACTCCAAGAAAAGCGATTTCTCCTGGGATTGCTTGGCATCATATTGATCAGCATCACGGTGGATCGAGTCGAGATGAAAACGGAAAAGAAACTGCTTTACTACAGCCTTTACGCTGATGTCCCTCGCATCCAAGCCTACCTGGAGGAAAAATCCCCTGAGCAGGTCCTTGAAGTTCTCCGATGGGATGGAAGAACGCCCCTGCACATGGTAGCCTTTCAATTACCAACCCCTCCTGAGACCAAGCAGGTAAAAGAAAGCATCAAAGTCCTAATGGAGGCAGGAATACCACCTGATGCCATTGACCGTTTCGGTCAAACCCCACTGCATTATGCTATTCGCACTGGAAATCAAACCGCAATGCAATGCCTTCTGGACGCTGGAGCCAATCCAAATGCCAGAGAAAACAAGCACGGCAACACTCCCTTGCACTATGCGGCCACACTGGGCATGCATGACTTCATCGAGACCATGGTCCGGGCGGGAGCCATGATGGACACCCCGCGCAATGACGGCAAAAGCCCAGCACAACTCCTGGCACAGTATCACCCGGCCAAAACCACAAGATAAGAGGTCATGCCTTAAAGAGCAGTCATGTGCTAACACGGCAAGGCAATCTCAACCCCTACCGGCAAAAGAAGCGTTAACGTGCCGTCCATAAAAACACACCCCCCACACAAGAGGAAAAGAACACGTGGGCCGGAACATTCAAAAGATCCCATTTTTTGGTGACGCTCAGGCTATGCCCTAGTAGTTTAAATCCAATCAGTATCAACGATGTCCAAGAACATAAAAACTCTCATCTTTTGTCTGGGATTATTACTCTCACTCGGGCTTGGCATGCATGGATGGAGTCGCCTGCATCCAGCGAGTCCCTTGACCAACAATCTTTACCTCACGATACAACTTTTCACACTCGAGTCAGGCCACGTGGATGAGGTGATTGTGATCCCCATCAGCCTGGAAATTGCAAGATATCTGGCACCATTGACCACGGCATCAGGCATCCTACTGGCGCTGCACCAATTCCTCCTCATCGAAGGCAGAAACGCCAAACGAAAAATGCTGAAAAACCATCGCTATACCCTGCTCTCTGGCATCAAATGTACTCTTAGGACTGTATCCTTCACCACACCAGTGCATCTGACCGCTATCAGGCTG
>JAAZXX010000892.1 GCA_014239995.1 Verrucomicrobiia bacterium | reverse complement strand
GTTGAGAATCTGCACTATCAGTCGCTGCCAGGACTCTACGTAACGGGCAACCTCTATCTTCCAAAGAAGTCATCGGGCAAGCTGCCGGCGATTCTTTATGTCTGCGGTCACGGCCGCGTGAAAAAGGATGGAGTCAGCTACGGGAACAAGACCCACTACAGGCATCACGGGGCCTGGTTTGCCAGACACGGGTATGCCTGCCTGACAATTGACACGATACAGCTTGGCGAAATTGAGGGCCAGCACCATGGCACCTACAGCGGTAAAATGTTCTGGTGGATGTCACGAGGTTATACACCGGCCGGGGTTGAGGCGTGGAACGGGATTCGTGGTATTGACTATCTGCTATCACGTCCGGAGGTCGATGGCTCTCGCATTGGAGTAACGGGGCGTTCTGGTGGTGGCGCCTACTCCTGGTGGGTGGCTACCCTTGACGAACGTGTCAAGGCGGCCGTGCCTGTTGCCGGCATCACAAGCCTGCGTAACCACGTGGTTGACGGTTGTGTCGAGGGGCATTGCGACTGTATGTTCATGGTTAACACCCAGAGGTGGGACTTTGCGCAAGTTGCCGCCTTGGTTGCTCCTCGGAAGTTGCTCATTAGCAATACCGACAACGATTCAATATTCCCATTGGACGGGGTCGTTGATGTCTACAATCGCACTCGTCGCATTTACAAGTTGTTGGGTGCTGAGGCCAGCATCGGTTTACATATCACCGAGGGTGCACACAAGGATACGCAACCATTGCGCATGGGAGCTTTTCATTGGTTTGAGAAGCACTTGAAGGGAAAATCTGAAGCAATGTTGCTGAGTACCCCGGCGGAAAAGTTTTTCGACCCGGAAGACCTGAAGGTTTTTCATGAAATCCCTCATGATGAGCGCTCCTCGGAGATTCACGAAACCTTTGTGACCGAGGCTCCAAAGGCGGAAGTTCCTGCCGATTCAATCGAATGGTCGCGCCACACAGAGGGAATGCTGGAGACTCTGCGAAAAAAGACGTTTGGCGGTTGGCCCATGGAAGAGTCCATTGCACCGGATGGGAAACT
Source organism: Verrucomicrobiia bacterium (assembly GCA_014239995.1). GTDB lineage: Bacteria > Verrucomicrobiota > Verrucomicrobiia > Limisphaerales > AAA164-E04 > AAA164-E04. The sequence continues at coordinate 533 of JAAZXX010000892.1, read as the reverse complement.
TGTCCTTCAGTCCATGACTGGAGGGGTGCGAATGCAACAGTTGGAGTTCACTGCACAGGATCCGTTCCGGTTGCCATTGTTCCTTTTGCATCGGGATGGTCTCAAGCTGAAGGATTTGGATTTATTGGTACTGAATGTTTTGGACGAGACTGGTTGGGAAAATTTTCTGGGTTGGGCGAACGTGGGTTTCAGCAAGCAGTTGCATGATTTTTCCAGTGATTCGATTGTCATGAACACGGAGGATTGGGAGTCGCAAAGAAAGATGTTTCGCAATTTCAAGTGGGGGATGGCCTATGTTGCCCCTCGTGGCATTGGGCCGACCCGATTCCCCACTGAGGGTCGCAAGGGAATTCAAATTCAACGGAGATTCTATCTTCTTGGGCAGACCCTGGAGGGGATGCACGTCTGGGATGTACGGCAGGCGGTTCGAGCTCTCCGGGAAATTAAGGGGATGGCGGAAATACCGCTATGGTTGCAGGCCGAGGGTCGCAGCGCAGGGGTTGCACTCTATGCATCACTTTTTGAAAATAACA
>JAAZXX010000891.1 GCA_014239995.1 Verrucomicrobiia bacterium | reverse complement strand
CGTGTCAATCGACGTCCTGTGAAACGATTCTTGCACCATGACTCGCAAGCCATACACTGGTTGGATATGGCTTGGAGGATTCTAATAACAGCGAGAACATTCGAGGTGGTGGGGAAACCCGCCATCGAATACCTTCTATCCAAAGGCTGTGAAGTCACCATTCCTCCCAAATGGGGACCCCTTGGAGAATCTGAATTGCTGGAGCAACTTGAGGGACACGACGCGGTCCTGTGCAGTCCGGACGCCTATGGTGCTAAGATCTTCGAATCGGAGGAAGCCAAATGCCTGAAAATCATTTCCAGATGGGGGGTGGGTTACGATTCCATAGACGTGCAGGCGGCGACATCGGCTGGCATTCCGGTGGCCTACACACCCGGTGTCCTGGATGAAGCTGTAGCGGATTATGCCTTCGCACTATTACTTACCCTGGCAAGGCGCACCTACAGCGTGCATCAAACCATGAGGGAGGGAGGCTGGCAACCGGAGTGGGGAGTCGATATCGCTGGCAAGACGATCGGCATCATTGGTTGTGGCAGGATTGGTCGCGCGGTCGCCAAAAGGGCCAAGGGCTTCAACATGCGGCTCCTTGGATATGATGTCATGCCACATAACGATGCCCGTGCGCTTGGGGTGGATTTTGTGGATCTGGATAACCTGCTTCAGGAAAGCGACTTCGTCAGCATCCATGCGGCTCTGAACGATGAAAACAGGGAAATGATTGGAGCCAAGGCCTTCCAGACCATGAAACCAAGTGCCATGCTGATCAACACGGCTCGAGGAGCCCATGTGAACGAAAAGGCACTGGCCGAAGCACTGAGAGAGGGCTGGATCAGTGGTGCCGCCCTGGACACCTACCTCACTGAACCGCTCCCAAAGGATCATCCGTTCCGCAGTACACCCAACCTTCTTTTGTCACCCCACCAGGCCTCCAGTAGTCGTGAAACAGGTGAGAGGGTTAGTATGACCGCCGCGAGAGCGATTGTGGACCTCATGGAAGGCCGGTGCCCGGAGCTCCTCGTCAACCCGGATGTCATCCACCAACCCCAGCTCCGCGCAAAAAGTAACTAGACTGCAAATAATCATCTGCGTTCCATGAGAACCAATCACGTTAAAGCAAAGCTCAAACGAGGCGAATCAAGCATCGGCACGTGGCTTTCAATTCCTGACCCCACCACGGCCATGCTCATGGCGAATGTCGGTTTCGACTGGCTTAACCTGAATATCGAGCATATGCCGATCGGTGTCGAAACCGCCTCCCTTTGTTATTCGGCCATCGCGAGCACCAACACGGTACCTTTAGCGCGCCCAGCGTGGAATACAGGGGAAAACGTTAAGCGTGTTTTAGATAACGGTGGATGGGGCGTCATCCTCCCCATGATCTGTAGCAAGGATGATGCTGAGGCAGCGGTTGATGCCACCTTCTATGCCCCACTCGGTTCACGTTCAGTGGGAGGGATGCTGCACGCTATGAGCTTCCAGACAGACCCTGCAACTTACTATGAACGTGCCAACGAGGAAATCCTGCTGGTGCTGCAACTTGAGCACATCAAGGCTATTGAGCATGCTGACGAAATCCTTAGCG
>JAAZXX010000890.1 GCA_014239995.1 Verrucomicrobiia bacterium | reverse complement strand
TGAAAAGCCTGTGAGGGGCCATGGGCCTTGCCATCGACCATCTGCAGCTCTTCCGCCAGTTGACCATTGGCATGCCAGCGGCGGTAGAGCCCATGATGCGCTCCTTGTTCAATCCGGGTTTCAGACATCAGCGTGCCATCTTCATACCATTTACGGCGCAGACCGTTGGAAACGTTGGTCAGGAAATGTTCCTGCACCTGCATCTGATGATTGGTGAAATAACCTTCGGAAATACCATGCAACCAACCGTCGACAACCTCAGTACGCGACTTCAATCCACCCTCCGGATAACGCTCAGTGATCAAGCCATTGAAAGGAACCGTCGCGTTGGTGAGGCAAAGTCGACCCTCACGCAACTCAAGCGACAGGCGACTGACCTCCTCCACTTCGATTACCGGTGCAGGACGCAACTGAAAACCGCGCCATGCCAGAAAGCCCGTCACCACCATCAGACAAAAGAACCCCACATATTTCACGGCAACCTTTCCTTGCAGCTGGTGGACATCATCATCATGCATTTCTGGTGAAACCTGGGCATGAGGCCCAGCAATGCAGGATCAATCCACCTTGAGCTTGAAAAACCGAACCGGTTCAGCACTCTCGTCATGATCAACCACCACTTGTACGACCCCGGTTGATGCTGCCATCAAATGATTAACAGCGGACGCTTCACCCGACTTTCGAAAATCCATGGCGCTCCACTCGTTCAAGTCCGACGAGCCAAACACACGATAGGTCCGGCCACGGATCGACATGAACTCCAGGGACATGTCCTCCTCGTTGAAGTCAACCATCCTGATCGAAAATCCATTCTCATCATCGTAGGCGAAGGTCCCTGCGTGGTATTCCTCCAGGTTACTCAAGCCATCCTGATCGCTGTCGGCGTTGGGATCGATATCCGATAGTGCCCCCCGGGCACCCGCAAGCATCGCTCGCTCCCAGGCATCGGGAAGTCCGTCCCCATCGCTGTCCTCTCCCAAGGTCAGGTCAATACGCTGAGAAGTCGCCGGTTCACCCAGCTGAGGAAAAGCCCCCGACATTTCAATCGGCAGATAGGAAGTAGAACCCATTTGAACGCGCATCGTGAAGGGGGTGTATTTTTTCATCGCGCTCCTTCGATACACATCCATGGTCGCACCGGAGTCCAGGGGGACACTCAACCGGTAGTTCACACCCGGCTCAATGCCGGCAATCACCTGGGCAACGATCGATTGATCGGTAGAAGTTTCCAGAATGACGAATGCGTTTTCCAGATCCAGAGGGTTCCCCATCTCGTCTCTCACCATCCCGTGAATGAGATGCGGTGGTGCCGGTGGGAAAGCCAGGAGGCTCCAACTGGTGCAAAGCATTAACGCCCACAGGAGGATGGATCCTCGCAGTGTGCTGGCCAGGGGATGGGACAATGAGACTGTTTTCATGGTGCTTGATTGGGATTGATCTCGCCGGGTGCTGCGCGTGCCTCTATGTTTAATTGCCTGCATAGCTATAGGTCACGAGGTGAAGCTTGATGTCCTTGACCGTTTCCATGAAACGATCCAGACCCTCCTCTGGATCGCCGTATAGATTATGACCGGGGATCACCAGTTTCCACC
>JAAZXX010000088.1 GCA_014239995.1 Verrucomicrobiia bacterium | reverse complement strand
GACAGCAAACCTCGCTCCAGTCGCCACCTGCCGCAGGCGACTCAAATCCTGCGAAGTCAGGTTCCTCAACAATGATCGAGATTTCTTGAGAATAATTCCCGCGACATCCTTGGGGACGGGACACTGGTTTCGTCTCGCATTGATACGTTGTTGCGATTGGACAGACACCGCCTGGTTGGGTGGCATGGAATAAACGGAAAAAAAGCCGGACGAATGCCCAGTGAGACGGTTGATGGCCACGAGGCGGATCCATTCGTCCACCTCATCGATGGCACCGGAAGCCTCCCGTCTGAGCAGATAAGCCCGCAGGGCACACACGGATTTCAAGGTTTCTGAATGATAAAAAACCAACAAATCCTCGGGAAGTTCCCCGGCATGAGTCCAATCCAATTCATCGAGCCTTTTTCTGATCGACTCAAGGGTAGGCGGAGACAAACGGGGCCTGAGCAGATACTGACTGAGCGGATTGATGTCGCATCCAAAAGGAATCCTGCCTCTTAAGGCAGCTTCCAGGAGTGTTGTTCCCCTTCCCATAAATGGATCAAAAACCGTGTCACCTGGAGAGGTCAGTCGTTCGATAAAAAAAGCCGGCAGTTGTGGTTTGAAGCATGCCCGGTAGGATATTTCGTGAAGGGCATGCGCTTGTCGTTGCTTGGATGTCCAGAACTCGTTGGAGTAGCAGGGAAGGTCAACGGTAGTTCCGTCAGCCCTTTCAAAGGTGATACTGGTTTGGAGCGTTTCCCTGCCAAACTGGCTAAATTGCCTGACCTCCGTTTCAAAATCTCGATCATCCGACTTGCTCTCCGACATCGATGAGGCTTGAGGAGAAGGCTTTCCGGATAATGGCGAAGGCATGGCAGCATCAAATGCGCTTGGGTGATCCAACATATCACTGTGTGGAAGGCTCACACTGAAACAGCCGGAGAACTCCACCTTTCCCCTGCACGGAGCACCTTGCAGGTTTGACCGAGAGATTCACACGTTTCCAAAAAGTCCCGTGGCGTCTCAGTGTTGAATGCGAACATGTCGTAGTGGCATGGAATCACGCATGCCGCACCGATGGCTTTTCCCAGTTCAGCCGCCTCACTCCCCCACATGTTGCCAGCAACCCGTCGTTCGGGAAGACGTCCGTTGATCGGTAGAAGCGCAAGATCAATGGACCATTGCTGAAGGAGCCTTTCCATACCATCAAAAATAACGGTGTCCCCACTGTGATAGACCGTCCAAGATCCAAACCGGACCACATAACCGAGATACTTGTTGCGGCCATGAGCATCACAATCAAGGCCCTCATGCGCCGCAGGGACGGCGTGCAGCTCAAAAGATGAAAAGCATCTGGATTCGCCGGCACAAAGTCCCTGGGGCCAATCGTGAGCCACCTCCAATCGGTCGGCAACAAATGCGCGATTGGCCTCCGGGACAATCATTTCTAAAGCAGGCGAACACCCCATGATTGAACGAAGTGTTTCCTTGTCCAGATGATCCGTATGGTTGTGGCTGGAAGTCACCAGTTCAATACTGGGAAGCTGTTCAGGCGCTATCACTTGCTCGGTCATCCGAACATGGGGCTTGTCAGTGTCTGCATACTTGCGGGTAAGTGAGTCTGAGAGGTAGGGATCAAAAAGAAGGCGTTGTCCCTGCCAACTTATCAGGAAACCACTTTGCCCCAGCCACCAGACATGAAAAAGGCCCCTGTCCTTCTCAACGGATGCAATGTCCGCCAGGAGGGCGGCGTCTTTCTGGTAGGGTTTGATGAGTTCGGCATGCATATCAAAGAACGTGACAGATGAACGTCACAAAGAGCCCCGCACCTTGTGCACGCCTGCCACCATGTTTTGAAGTTTTTTGCGAGCTGCCCAACGCGCCGTCTGGCTCAGTCCACAATCGGGGGCAAAAGACAGCCGATCCGCTGGCGCGTACTGAAGACACTGCCTCACGCCTGCGGCGACATGATCGGGCGTCTCGATAAAATAGCTCTTTACGTCAACAATGCCCACCGCCACGTCACACTTCCGTGCAATTGATTCCAGAATTTCCAGTTCAGCAAATTCACGGCTGGCCATTTCAACGTGGATCTCATCCACATGCATGTCGAGAAACTCCGGGAACATCGGCGCATACCTTCGCCAGCCCACGGCATGCGCCTTGAAGTTTCCAAAGCAAAAATGCGTTGATAGGTGACATTTGCCCACCACGCTTTCAACGGTACGATTAAAAATATCCACCAAACGTTTTTTATCCTCCTTGTAGGCGTAACAACTCATGGAAGGCTCATCGACCGTGAGTTCCCTGCATCCTGCGGCGACAAGACGCTCCAGCTCATCGCGCACCATGGGAAGCAAGGCCTCGGTGATGGCAAACCTATCCGGATAGCGCTCATTGGGAATCAGTCGACCACTCATGGTAAACGGACCGGGGATACTGGCCTTCAAGACCGGGCCCTCCGAAGGAGCCAAGCGAACAAGACGTCTGAAATCCTCAACTGCTCCCAAGCCCTTTGGGGCATGCAACTCGCCATGAATCGCATGCCTGCCCCGTTGATCGTGCGCAGGGGGACCAAAGCGTCTGGGACTGGCACTTTCCAGATCAATACCCTCCAGAAAGCCATAGAATGACAAATTGAAGTCCAGACGTGTCTGCTCGCCATCCGTAATGACATCCAAACCGGCATTCAACTGATCCTGGATCGCAACAGTCACTGCGTCCTCGATCAATTCCTCCCGATCTGCAGATCCAAAAGCCTCCAGATGCTGGCTTGAAAACTCAAGCCAGCCTGGGAAAGGGTAACTGCCAATCACCGTGGTTCGTAATGGTTGATCTCGCATAAATGACTTGTAAATTAGTCCTCTTGACCGAGGTTCTGGTAAAGACGGGCCATCCGTCGTCCATGTTCATCATAGGCCGACTCAAAGAGCTGCGTCGCCCTTTCCCCCCCCACCACTGCGGATGCCGTCAATACCTTGGGAGGTTTGCCTGCACGCGTTAAACGTTCCGCAACCTCGGCCTTGATGCAGTTAATCAAGAGACACCCTCCCACCGTGCTCCCGGGCGCAATCGGTGTCTCAAGACCATCAATGTGAACCATGGCATCCCCGACAGGTGCCCCTGTGTCCAGTAGGATATCGGCCACCTGCGTGAGCTTGAGACCTTGGGGATGACGGCTCTGACTGGCCTCTGCATGCGCTCGACTCACCATGCCGACAAGGGACATTCCTCGTTTTTTAAAACCCTCGGCCATTTCCACAGGCACCACATTACAACCGGATGAGGAGATGACCATTGCCGAATCCTGCGGGCTGAAGTCAAAATTACGAAGCACACGATCCGCCAAACCAGAGACATTTTCCAGGAACATGGCCTGGCGTTGGCCGTTGGACCCCACCACGTCATGGTGGTAGGTAAGGGACAATTCCACAATGGGATGAAAGCCAGGAAAGGAGCCATACCTGGGCCACATTTCCTCCACCATGATACGACTGTGCCCTGATCCAAACAAATGCACCATCCCCCCCCCAAGAATGGTATCGGCAAAACAATCCGCCACCTGGCAAATGGTTTCCATCTGATCAGCCACCGCCGAGATGATTTGCCGCGAAGACTCGAGATACCGCTCACCACTGCACCGTGTCATGATTGATCCTGATGAGAAAAAGGCCCTTGTTGGCACAAACACTCAGCGTGCATGAGATAGCAACCAAGTGTAAAGTTCGGCATTGTTATAGGTCTTTGTCCAGGAATCATGCCCAGCATCCGGATAAATGGTCAGTTTGGCATTTCCTTTGACACGTTGATCCATCATGGCAACGAGGCGTTGGCTTTCCTCGGGCAGGACAACAGTATCTTTTCCTCCATGAAAAGCCCAGATGGGAAGGGATTGAAGTGCCTCACGATAACGAGGCCGAACAAGTGGCGGCAAGAAATCCCGGGTACTGCCTCCCCCACAGATGGGAACAGCTGCCGCAAATTGTTCTGGAGCCTTCCCTATCAGGCCCCAGGTACCAAAACCACCCATGCTCAATCCGGTCACATAGACTCTTTTTTCATCGATACGCAAGCGATGTTTCACTGCATCCAGCAAGGCCAGCAAAGCGTCGGCATCCCACACCTCACCACTCGGACACTGAGGGGAAATCAGGACAAACGGGAAATCAGGATTGTCCGCAACAATCTTGGGAGGACCATGCACCTTGACTTTTTCCAAATCATTGCCGCGTTCTCCTGCCCCATGCAGGAAAAGCATCAGGGGCCATTGGCGCTGGGATTCCTTGTATTCCTTGGGAAGAAACTGGAGGTATGCATAACCCACTTCACGGGTAACCACACCTTGGAAGGTGTGGCTCGAATGACTTGAGGCACCGGCAAATAATTGCATCTTCATTACGAGAAGCCCCCCCAGCAAGAGCCAGGGTAAGGACCATGAATTGAATCCGTTCATCCTTCTTTGATCCTCCAAAGACCTCTCTAAGTCAAGCGAATGCCAGCAACAAGAAAATCGAGAAGATCATCCTGCAGGAGTAATCAAACTTGACAAATGCGGTAGAAGGTCTACTCAGGAAGGAATCAAGGACCAAACCACCTGCCATGCAAAGGCCATCCTATTCCCTTCAATCTGCATCCGTGAGACGTTCACGTGCATTTACCTTGATTGAATTGCTGGTGGTCATTGCAATCATTGCCATACTCGCGGGGCTACTCCTACCAGCCCTTTCAAAAGCCAAAGAATCAGCGCGCGGTACGGTGTGTCTGAACAACCTGAAACAGATTGGCTTGGCATCACAGCTCTACGCAGATGACCACGAAGACCATTATCCTAATTTTAGAGCATGGCTTTATGAACGAACCGGTGACCTGACTTCAGGCAAGTTGTATCCATATGTGAACGCACAGGGAACCTATCTGTGCCCAACGGACAAGATAGAGCTCGCTACCAAACGCCAAGCCAAGTCAGCAGGGCAGGTTTCCAGGAATACCAGGGGAAGACAAAGTCATAAGCGCAACTACAGCTACGGCATGAATTGCGCTATTTGCCATGACACAAAAATCACCGCGTTCAAGGATCCAAGCAAAACCATGTTTTATATGGAGGGTAATCTGGGGCCAAGGGATTACAGCGGGCAAGTGGGACCCCGAGCAGCTTCCAGTGCGCTCGCCATCCGCCACAATGAACGTGGCCATGCGGTCATGAGTGATCTGCAGGTAAAAAGACTGGATGGACCGACCTATGAGGATGTCTCACAAACCAAACGATTCTGGCTGCCCAACGATAACAGGGAGGGTTTCCGTGGTCGTTTCTTTGACAACTTGAGATAGGTGCACGCGCCTTTGGACGGAGGCAACCCCATAGGCTGGAGAGCAAAGAACGGCCTTGATAGCACCATACACTTTGCAGCCTGCCCCTATCCAAGCAGTTTCACGCGCCGAGTTTCACAAGGGGCGCAGAAAGATCCCCCGAAGACGCTGGAAAAGCAATGACCGGCATTACCTTTTCCTTGGTCAGCTTATGCAGGGATTTTTCGAGTCGCTTGCGAATCCTGAACATCCTGACTTTCATGGCAGAGATGTTCCATCCCGTCTCCTGCCGGGCCTGGTTGTAGGTAAAGCCCCGCAGACATACAAGGTCGACAAGCAGGCGGTCACTTGGATTGAGCGCCTCGAGCAACTTGTCCACCAATTCCCGGGCTGCCCAGGACTGTGAAGGCTCCAGCTCGTCTTCACTGGCTGTAAGCGATTCAATCACCCGCGCTTCCTCCTCTCCAAGGTCTGCGAGTCGTAACTCCTGATTGGCTCGAGCCTTGTGATAGGCATTGGTGCACATGTTTACCGCGACCCGGCTAACCCAGTGTTTAAGGGGAACTTTACCGGAATATTGTCCGAGTTTTCGAAAAATACGGATAAAAATTTCCTGAGCAAGGTCTTCTGCTGATCCCCTGCGCGGAAGCCTCGCGCGCACAATGGTCATCACTTGAGGATACAAAAATTCTAAAAGAAGCCGGGATGCGTCCTCATTCCCTTCCAGGGTTTGCTGTATCCAGGTTTCAACTTCAGGCGGATTCACAAGTTTTTGCGTCCGAAAAAATGTAGATCCAGTATGGTTCATCAGGATTTTTGCTCAATGGCTGTGGTCGTTGCGAGTTCAAGGTCAATCTGATCCAAGCTGGGAACACGCAGGATCCAGCTTGTGTCATAACCGATTACAAGTAGGATTTGACCGTCTTTTGAAAATCTAAGGGAGTAGAGAAGCTTGTTGTTTCCAACGCCATCGGGAGTAAACGTCAACACCTCCCTGCCAGTCTCAAGGTGCCAGATACGTATCATTCCATCTGGGCTGCAGGTACTGATGGTCTTTCCATCAGACGTAAAGGCAGCTGCAAAAACACCCTGCTTGTGTCCGGTCAACTCACGCACCACTTCTCCTGAAGCAGTATCCCATACGAATCCTCGCTTATCCCAACCGGTGGCGATAGCCAGGGAACCATCATCCGAAAAAACCAGTGACATGGCACGCTGGTTCATTCCTCGAAGAATTGAGATTTCTTTTTTCTTTTCAAGATCCCAAATGACGATTTCCTCGGCATCTCCGCCTCCACTGAAAGCGAGAAGATTTCCATTGCCACTGGCTCCCCTGAAGGAACCGTATGCCGTGGGGATATCCACCACTTCATCCCGATTTTCAGCCAAATCCCAGAGATGCAAGACATCCTCTTCTTTTTGATAGAGAAACTTATCTTCCGATATGAACATGGGTGTCCTGCGATAACGGGATGAAACGGCCATAACTGAGGCCTTGAACCTGCCGGTAGCCAGATCGAAGATCTCATAACCATTCCCATTGGATGATGAGTTGGGTAGAGCGGCAAAGCCCCCACCAGGAGAGACACGGAACCCCTGACGCGAAAACTTGGGGGGAACAAAGCATTTGAGGTTCTTCTTCTCAAGTTCCAGCCATAGCGAGGGAGGGTAGAGCGCTGACAAAGCTTGCTGGTTCTTAATAGTCAGCAAGGCCTCTTGCTGACCTTCTGAAGCAGGGCCACGAAAGGTTAGCGGTTCCATGTCGGGCAGGGACTCGAGGGATCGCATGTCCCACAGGTAAACCCGCCCATCCTTACTGCCGGAGGCCAGTGACTGCGAGTTCGGTGAAAAAGCCAGACTGAAAATTTCATCGAGATGCCCCTTGAAAGCACCTACCCAGTCTCCGCTGGAAGGATCCCAGACATGCAACAGGTAATCCCATCCGCCCGCCACGAGCCAGGAGGTATCCGGTGAGAATTCAGCAGCAATCAAGACACCTGGCTGAGAGTGTTGTAATTCAATTTCGCGTTCCTCGAACGGATTGAACAACCTCAAGTGACCACTGTTGGAGCCTGATCCCCACCAATCATCGGGCATCCAGGCGAGATATTGCATACCATTGGCCACGGAGAGCAATCGAGTGTTTGTTGAGGAGGCATGCGGCCAATCGATCAACTTGGACCCCGTTTGTACATCGTAAACCGAAAGCCCTGCATCACTGCGTCCCTTGAGGGCCATCAGGTTTCCATCATGCGACAGGGCATAACGTCCAATGGATTTGTGCGCAAGAGATGTGGCAGATGCTTCGACTGGAGCATCCACACCCTGGCCCCAGTCAAACATACGAAATCCGTCGCCAGTCGAAGCAAAGAATTGCGTGGAACGTTCGCGCTGAAAGAGAGGAAAAGAAGCTTTTTCAAACCGCGCTGCGAGGGTCCAGTCGCTGGTGTTCCAGACGGAAATATGACGATGGGACCCACGACGACTCCCCGTCCTGCCGGCAAAAAGGGCCTTGCCATCAGCAGAGAATTGCAAGCGAAGCTCCAGGGGATTGGATTCCAGCTGGGTATCTATTAAGGCCACGGACCGGTGCGTAAAGGCGTTCCAAACACCCAGTTTCCCATCCGAGCTGAGACTGGCCAACAGGGAACCATCAGGAGAAAAGGCAACCGCCCCCACGGGTTGGGAATGACCTTCAAACACATAAAGTTCGTCACCCAGGGAACGCTCCCACAGGTATTGCCACTCAAACCCCCTGAGATCTTCATCACCATCATCCTTGGGAATATATTTCGAGAGAAGCTCAAGGCTCTTGGCGATATTATCCTCACGAAGAAAGTGCTGGGCCTGATACATGTCCGAGGCGTAGAGATTTTGCCGCAGGGCCCTTTCGCTTTTGATCACCAAGTTACGCTGCTTGTTAGCGTCCTTCTCTCGCTCTTCCGCGAGTTTCTGGGCATCCCGAGATTCTTCCGCAAATGATTTTGCCGCTTTGGCGGCAATATTGGCCTTGATCGCCAGCGAGGTACTGATGACTGATCCTACAGACAGGAGAAGCAGAATGGCAGCGGCTGCGGAAAGAGCGCCTCGGTTGCGTCTTGCAAACTTGCGGAATCGGTATAGACCACTTGGAGCTGCAGCCTTGACTGGTTCCAGGTTCAGGTAACGCTGCACGTCCATGGCCAACTCCACGGCCGTTTCGTAGCGTCGGTTACGATCTTTTTCCAAGGCCTTCATGACGATCCAGTCCAAGTCTCCACGCATCATGCGATTCAAGCGGGTCGCCTCGGTGTTGCGCCGCTGGGCAATGGTGGTCAACTCGACGTGGTTCATCGTGCTGAGCTGGGTTGAGGGATAAATAGGGTCCTCCTCACGGATACGCCTTCGCATCTCGTCATAGTCTCCCTGAGTAAGTTCCTCTGCATTAAGGGGAGTTCGTCCCGTGAGCAACTCGTAAAGAAGCACGCCGAGGGAATAGATGTCCGTACGCGTGTCGATGTCCAAACCACTCATCTGAGCCTGTTCAGGACTCATGTAGGCAGGGGTACCGATAAACTGATGAAATTGGGTGAACAGGGTTTTGTCTGTCAAACGCTGCTGGGTTGCCTTGGCAATGCCAAAATCAATAATTTTGGGAACCGCCTTGTGATCGTGCATGGTCACCAAAATGTTGGAAGGCTTGATATCACGGTGGATCACTCCTTTTTGATGTGCGTGCTGAATGGCACTGCAGACATCCATGAAGAGGGTCAGACGGCCAAGGGTGCTTGATTGCTGCTGATCACAAAACTCTGTGATAGGGATACCCCGTACCAGCTCCATGACAAAGTAAGGACGCCCCGTATCGGTGGCGCCGGCATCAAACACCTTGGCGATGTTTGGATGATCCATCATCGCGAGAGCCTGCCGCTCGGCCTCAAATCGAGCAATGACCTGCTTGGTATCCATGCCCAACTTGATAATTTTCAAGGCAACACGCCGAACCACCGGTTGTTGCTGCTCAGCCATATAGACAATACCACAACCACCTTCCCCGATATTCTGGAGAAGTTTGTAACGTCCAATGACAGAACCCTCACCCTCGGTGAGAGCGGGAACCTCAACCGTCTTGGTTTCAGCTGCTGGATCCATGGGAATAAAATCGCCCGCCTGGCCATGCGCTTCGAGCAAGCGCTGCAATCGAACACGCAGGTCTTTGTCCCCATCGCAAGCTCGATCCAGAAACTGATTTTGTTGCCTGGGATCAGCAATACCCTCGGCCTCGGTAAAGATCTGTTTTTCTCTGTTGGACGGATAATTCATCAGAAGAACCTGTTATTAATTAAATGCGACGAAATCAGACCTTTTGGGCCAAACTAATTAAAAAAAAGAAAACGTAGGCCCAAGGCTGGATTTTCAACAAAACTTGAACCACAAACCGCTGGAAGGGCTTTTCTACTGACTTCGCCTGATCTCTTCAAATAGCCAGGCGCGGGCAAAAGCCCAATTGCGCTTGGCAGTTCGTTCGGACATGTTCAGTATCTTGGCGGCTTGGATGTTTGGAAGACCGACAAAAAAGCGCAACTTGATGAGTTCAGCACTTTCCGGATCCTGTACTTCAAGCTTGGCTAGAGCCTCGTTCACGAGAAGTAACTGCTCGTCCTGAGCGGTGACAGCAACATCCAAACCCGCAAGGTCAACGCGCTTCAAATCTCCACCATGCCGTTGGCGCTGCTTCCTCCGTGCATTCTCGACCAGGATACG
>JAAZXX010000889.1 GCA_014239995.1 Verrucomicrobiia bacterium | reverse complement strand
TTTGGTATCATGATCTTACCAGAAGTATACGATTCGACACCCAGGAGGCGCAAGGCGGCATTCACCTTGATCGAGCTCCTGGTGGTCATTGCAATCATTGCCATCCTGGCAGGCATGCTTTTGCCGGCACTGTCCAAGGCCAAGGAAGGTGCTCGCAGCACGGTCTGCAAGAGCAATATGCGCCAGATCATGCTCGGCATGCTTCTATACATCGACGATAACGACGACTACCTACCGTGGTCCGGGGGTGTTGACCGCAATGACAGCCCCGACTGGGTTTTCGGCGGTCAAAATGACACTTATCCAACCACACCTTCGCGATGGCGTTCCCGTTCGTTTGGTTTCCACGCCGAAGCCGGGTCCATTTTCAGCTACGTCACAGGCCAATCACGCATCCCTTACTCGGAGCGACACACCAATGTCTATAAGATCTACAGGTGTCCAAGCACCAAGGCGCACGGGAAGGCCCTTCGTGTCAACTTCAGCATGAACTCCAAAATCGACAGGGACGAAAACCTGGCAGACAGAAGAAACACAGGCCCCAGGGGTGTGAAAGCCGGTGCGGTAGCCAATCCAACGGAAAAACTCCTCCTGATCAACGAGGATCCGGCGACGATGCGTAACGCCAGTTTCACACCGGGTGGAACCGCTGCCAGGGGAGAATTTGTAACCCACAATGGCCGGATCAACATGGGATTTATCGACAGCCATATTGAAAGCTGGAAAAATGCCAAGGTTTTAGAAGCCCAGCGAGGACGTTTCGAGAGACGTTATTTTGATCCCTTCTGGCGCGAATAATCGCTTCAACCAGAACAAACCCTCCCACGCGCACGCGATGGAGGTGCATTTGGATGCAAGGGCCTCTAGGGGCTAGACAGAAATCATGGCAGAAGAGACTTCAATACAACTAGTTCGAAACTTGGAGGCAACCTGCGCCGCTAAGAGCGAGGATGCCCGCAAAGGGAAAAGAACCAACTCTTTAATCATCCTTATCCTGTTTTTCATCGGTCCATTCCCGGGATCCCATGCCAGTGAATCTGCCTTTGACGCCGCCAACCAACTTTATGAACAAGGCAGGTATGAGTCCTCTTTAGAATCATATCAGGCGCTACTGGAAAAAGGCATGGAAACCCCTGCCGTCCACTTTAATCTTGGAAACGCATGGTTTCGAAAGGGAAATACAGGCATGTCGATCTACCATTACCTGATCGCTCAAACACTCGCCCCGATGGACCCCGACATCCAAGCCAACTTGAAATTTGCTCGCACCTCTCAAGGCCTGCCAAGGGACGGCATCGTCTCCCCTCTTTTTCAGTGGTTACGTGTCATTTCCCTTGATGGCTGGGCCTTCATCACCCTGGGGAGTCTATGGGCCTTCTGCATCTTAAAAGCAACAACGCAATTGGTACCCCGACTCGAAAACTCGACTGTCTTGTGGCGACGCCTGACCGGGTGGGCTGCCCTGGCCGGCATCCTCCTGTTTCTCGCCATTTCCTGGTCATTTGAGAGCCATCATCCGGGAGTCGTCATCCTTGAGAATGCATCTTTGCACAGCAGCCCCTTTGCTGACTCCAAGGTAATGGACAGCTTGA
>JAAZXX010000888.1 GCA_014239995.1 Verrucomicrobiia bacterium | reverse complement strand
TGTCATCCAGGGAAAGGAACTGGAGCATTATTGTTTCCAGTGCCAGCATAAGAACGCCTTGGTTGAAATAGAGGAATCGACGACCATGGACTTCATTACGCGTACCGGATCACGGCATCAAGACATTGTGGAACCGGGGGGTATCCAATGTTCAGGTTACATTCAGCGCAAGAACCAATGCGCGTATTGGCAAAAGCCGGACTACAAGAATCTGCCCGTTGCCAATGTCAAGGCCGAGCATGCGGGTTATGTTCAGTTCCAGTATACCCTCCTGGATTGCGACTTTCAAACCCATGGGCCGCACGATGTCTTCGTCGATACGCGGCAAAAGGGTATGAAGACACGGTCCACAGCCCAGGTGCTTCCGCTTTCGCTTCCCAGGATCTGAGACGCGGCCGCCTTTTTGAAACCCCTGTAGCGATGGCGTCGCTTCAGAAAAAAGACTCCTTGCTGATGTGGTCCTCAAATGTCCCGTCATTTAGAATCTCCGGCATGGGCGGGTTGCCCGGAGCTTGACGGGGCGTCTCATGTGTGGAATTAATGCGAGCGTCTCTTGGATCCTTTTGATGCCTATCATGCAACCGATGAAGTTTGTTCAGCGAAAGTGCTCACCCTTCAGGCTCCGCCGCAGGGGCTTTACCCTGATTGAGTTACTGGTGGTCATTGCGATCATTGCGATCCTTGCCAGTATGCTACTGCCTGCATTGGGTAAGGCAAAATCCAAGGCACAGGGCATCATGTGCATGAATAACCACAAGCAGTTGTTGCTTGGCTGGAAAATTTACTCTGATGACAGTGGTGGGGATCTTCCTTATGTGAAGCATGGCCCCTATCAGTGGGTTGGTGGATGGCTCGATTTCAGTTCCGGAAACCAGGAGAACTGGGATCCTGAGGTCAACCTCAGTCAAAGTATCCTTTGGCCCTACCTTGGCGGAAGCCAGGCGATTTTCAAATGTCCTGGTGACAAAAGCAGTGTTCGTGTCAAAGGTGCTCTGAAACCCCGCGTAAGAAGCATGTCCATGCTGAATTGGGTAGGCGGCCGTGGCGAGGGAAGGACCATGGGATGGTCAGAGGCTTCAGGTCCCTGGCGCATTTATCGTAAGGAATCTGATTTTGTGGATCCCGGTCCATCACAGACCTTTGTGTTTCTGGACGAACGGGAGGATAGCATTAATGACGCGATGTTTGTCGTCGATATGGGGGGATATCCAGGCAATGGTACCGAGTATCGCATCGTTGATATCCCTGCAAGCTACCATGGAAGTGCGGGAGGTTTTTCCTTTGCCGACGGCCATTCAGAGATTAAAAAATGGCAGGATGCGAGGACGGTGGAATCCTTTGCCAAGGGAAAAATCACTCCATACAACCGTCCCTCTCCCAACAACCGCGACATCGCCTGGATGCAGGAAAGGTCCACGAGGCATCCCTGAGGAGAACCATCCCGGGCATGCCTGTTTTTCGGCATCAAGCCTCCTGTCCTGAGGAGAAAAGGAAGACGTTTCTCTCACATGTAAGAGCTAGCCTGCAGCAGGCTCATGGAGTGCTTGCCTTGGCCCCTCTTCCAGTTCGTTTACCTTACAAACAGGTTTTTCGGGCCTGTATGTCG
>JAAZXX010000887.1 GCA_014239995.1 Verrucomicrobiia bacterium | reverse complement strand
ATCCAAGCAGATAAAACAGGCCCTTCACATGAACAAGGGTCAAGGCCTCATCGATCCATGCCACCAGGGATGTCTGCTCGCGGTTTCAGCCTGGATCTCGTTTGAGAAGTTGATGGAAGTGCAAAAATCCTTATCGATTCCTTGGATCTTGCAGCAGGAATGAACACTTGAGGACGGAGTTACCGAAAAGGTTCCAATCAAGGCCGAGAGCGGTTCTCGTCCTGGGATAATTCATAGGTATATAGATATTTATCCTTTTTAACGAATTTTGCACTGCCATCACACATCTGGAAGTTGGTTCCTGCCTCGCCGTGATTATCGTTTTCATCCGGATAATTATTTTTCGCACCAAGGCCCTGACCATCACCATCAAAGATCAAATAAATATCTGTTGGACCCACTGTGCGCCCCTTTAAATTGAAAGCCTTGCTCTTGTGTTGCCAGTTCAAAACTGTCCGTTCGGTCTTACGCGTGGTGTAGTTCATGAAGGCATTGATTTCATAGCTCACCCCCCGCAAATCTGATTTGCGCGTTCTACCACTCCTCATCCGCTTGTAAGGGGCCTGGTAGCGCAAATCGGACATGATCTTTCTTCCACGCATCATCGTGGTATTTGTGGAAATATAATTCTGAGTCGAGGGACACACGAAGATCGATTGAGCATTGGCGGATGGGATATAAGTTGGATGCAACCACGATAGATCATCGCCACCATCATCAATGGTCCCAGAAAGCCAACCTTTTTCATTGTCCTGGGCGTACATCATGGATCCCAATCCCATTTGCTTAAGGTTGTTCAGGCAGCTGATTCGACGTACTTTTTCTTTGGCCTTGGAAAGTGCGGGTAACAACATGCCTGCAAGAATCGCAATGATTGCAATAACGACCAGTAGTTCAATCAACGTAAACCCACGAGACACTGATTTGGTTGAAAAGGATGTATCCATAATATGATAGGATCATCCTGCCATCTAATTGGGTAGTTTCCTATCTTTTTCTAATGCCCTCATGAAGCATATGGGTATGGGATAGGTCATAACAGGTTTTTGTGGGTGCTGGGACCCTGAACGCAGGCCTTTCTTCGCATGATTGCCTGGGGAAAGTTTCGAAAGCCAGGAGTCCTCTCAAGATGGCTTGGTTGCCGTTTGGGAGCAAGGTCGATACAAAATCACAGGA
The DNA here is from genome assembly GCA_014239995.1 of Verrucomicrobiia bacterium. Classification (GTDB taxonomy): domain Bacteria; phylum Verrucomicrobiota; class Verrucomicrobiia; order Limisphaerales; family AAA164-E04; genus AAA164-E04. The sequence continues at coordinate 432 of JAAZXX010000887.1, read as the reverse complement.
AAACACGAGACTTTTTGCGACTTGCCATGCAGGAACCCGAAAGGTTTTGGAAACCGCACAAAAATCGAATGAATTGTTGGTCTTTCTTTTACCCACTAGTGGTCGAATTGTATATCCCCAGCTCTACGTGGCATCCAAAAGGCTTTTCAAGGCACTATGCGCAAGCAATGGAAGGATCAGAATAGAGCCTCGCAGGTATGAAGCCGGCTTTCGCAGCTCCCAAACAAGGTCAATATGCCCAAAAACAAGGGTAGCAGACGACCACCGCTACCATGACTGACTGGTTTGTATCCCTGAGGCATGGGGAGTCTTACAAAAACACACGCCGGACTTAGAAACAACCGATTCATGGCCTTCAAGACCATTAAATACTCAAAACAATTCAGCACCTCATGGAATCACCAGGCCAGCGATTTGGAAACAAAGTTTTTA
>JAAZXX010000886.1 GCA_014239995.1 Verrucomicrobiia bacterium | reverse complement strand
TAAAGGCCTCCCTGATCTTACATAATATTTCAGGTTGATTTAGTTTTTCAAATTCATTCCTGACCCACTCGGGAATATCGCCCGGTTTCAAGGTTTACGGATCAAGCTCCCTCTTTTCTACTGTACTCCATGACAGCTCGCTTTGTTTTTGTGTGAGGCATTCCACAAGAGATTTGCGTCGGTAAATAAACGCGTGCAAAAAACACTCTAATCAACTTTCGTGCGGAAAGGACTCGCTGGTAGTCCCTCACGGTTGAATAGGTTGCAGCCATCTGGGTTGTCCGACCATGCATAGCGCGCCGCGCGTGGAGCTGGTATTTGCGGGTGCTTGACGATTACATGGTCTGATTCAATCCACGCGTCAGCCCATTTGAAAATACCGTCTGCCCCTGCAACCTCAAAATGACTGAGGGGTTTGTCATCACGTGCAACAAGGCCACTGCCAACATGATGAAAATGCAGTTGTATCTGATTCCCTTCGATCCTCATGGATTCATAAAGAGGTCCTGCCTGGACGATATTCTTGCCATAGCTGATGGCCAAGGCGTTCAATGCCAGTCTAAGACCGACATCCTGCTTGTTGCGTGGGTGAATGTCTCTTTCATCACCGATGTCGATGGTCACTGCCTGGCCCGTATTTGGCAGCGACAGGGTCATGGATTGTGCTTCACGGAGTTCTGCCCATTGGCTCGGGCCAGGTTCGGTTTTTGGAGCCATGTAATTGGCCAGCTGTACGAAGATAAACGGGAAGTCTCCGAGTTGCCATCGTGTCCGCCAGTCACGGATCATGGCGGGAAAAAGGGTCTGGTATTGATGTCCGCGCGATGCGTTGCTCTCTCCCTGATACCAGATCGCTCCCTGAATGGGGTAGGGTAGCAGTGGGGCGATCATGCCATTGTAAAGGGCGGTGGGTGTGTTTGGACTGCTGAAGGGAACTGGCTCAGGGCGCTCTGGAATATCGCCAAAGGCTTTGGGAATCTCATATTTCCAGGCACCTGCGAGGGGTATGTCCGATTGTCCAGCTTGTGTGAGTTTCATGGCTGCTGCGTTCCCCCACAGACCACCTTCTCCCCCAGTGTCGAGGATGCGGATCGCAAGAGTCATGGGGCCGGGCTTCATCTGGTCGGCAGGGATGAGATACCGTCGTTTAATTGCATGGCCTGTTGTTTGCCCAATCAGGTTTCCATTCACCCAGGTCCAGTCCTGATCGTCCATGGCCTCCAGTGAAAGGGTGGCTTTCTTGTCAGCCCATTCCGATGGAATGTTAATTTGCTTGCGATACCACACGACACCATCGAATGCTCCCAGCACGTTTTCCCAGTGAGCGGGTAGACGCATGTGCTTCCATGTGCCATCTTTGAGTTCGGGGACATGCCATGCCTCCGGATCCGCCTGCATGGCCTCCTTGAATGCATTTTTCCGTTGCTTCTCCAGTTGCAACTGTTTACGGATCAGGGGTTCCAGATGGGGTTTCTTGCGTTCGAAATCCTCAAGGAAGGGGCGGAAATCCTCGATGCGCTTCAGGGCCGTATTGCTGGTCCAGGCTTCACAAACGGTGCCTCCCCACGAACTGTGGATCAGGCCGAACGGTACGCCCAGTTCATGCTGC
>JAAZXX010000885.1 GCA_014239995.1 Verrucomicrobiia bacterium | reverse complement strand
CTTCCTGACATGCCGCGTCACGAATTATGGATTGCCCTGGCAGGCCCGATGGTCAACCTGCTCATTGTGATCCTGCTTGCTTTTTGGATCCTTTTTTTCGGTGAAGGCCCGCGTGCCTTGCGCCCCACCCTGGAGGAAGCCGGCTTTGCGAGAAACCTCATGACCATCAATATGATCATGATCCTTTTCAACATGCTTCCTGCATTTCCCATGGATGGTGGACGGGTGCTCCGAGCGATCATGGCCCAGCGGACAGACTTTGTGAGGGCGACTCGCCTGGCGGCACGACTGGGACGGGGCATGGCAGTCCTGTTTGTCCTTGCCGGTATTTTTTGGCTGAAAAACCCCTTTCTGTTCTTCATTGCATTGGTGGTCTGGTTTGGAGCGGGGCAGGAGGCAGAGCATGCCCGCATGAAAGGCCGACTCATGGGAGCCACCGTGGGGCAGGCGATGTTGACGGATTTTCATGCACTCAGGTCCGAGGACCTTCTCACCAAGGTGATCGACCGGGTGCTTGCCGGTAACCAGACAGGTTTCCCCGTGGTCGACGCTTCTGGTGGTGTCGTTGGTATCCTGGATTCGGGGCGACTCCTTGAGGCTCTGAAACACGAAGGAGCGAATGTCAGCGTTGAGTCCGTCATGCGTGTTGAATTTGCCACTCTTGAACCCTCGAGTCTCCTGGAGCCTGTTTGGGAAAAATACCAGCGGGGGCCTGACACCATCCTGCCCGTGGTCGAGAACGGTGTCTTGATGGGCATCCTGACCATGGAAAACGTGATGGAGCTTCTCAGGGTCCGTCACGCACTGAACCCATACATGCGCGTGAATCCAACGGGTTAGATTCGCGTTGCCTTGTGGTGTGGATTGGCGGCACACTGTCAGCGTGAGCAACAAGCAATCCAAAGGGGCCGCACTGCGTGCCTTTCCTCGCTTGAATCCGGGTGGCATACGCAAGCATATGAAGGTTGCAGACCTGATGGACGAGGCCTTCCTGGCATACAACGGGGGACGTTTGCGAGAGGCTGCACGGCTCCTGGTTGAGAAAATGCTGCCTGAGGATGGTTATGTCGGCATGAGCCTGACGGGTGCTCTGACTCCTGCAGGGCTCGGGAAATCCTGTCTGGTTCCCTGGATGAAGGCAGGATTTGTCGATTGGATTGTCTCGACAGGTGCCAACCTCTATCACGATCTCCACTACGGCCTGGACCTTTCCCTGCATCAGGGGTCTCCCTTCCTGGACGATGTGGCCCTGCGGGAAAAGGGAGTGATTCGCATTTACGATGTTCTTTTTGATTATGATGTGCTCCTCGACACCGATGCCTTTGTCCAAAACGTGATCCAGGGACCGGAGTTTCAGCGTCCCCTCGGAACCGATGCCTTTCACTATCAATTGGGCAAGTATGTTGACGCGCGGGCCAAGGCGCTGAAGCTCAAGGACACCTCGGTGCTTGCCACGGCGTATCGTCTCGGGATCCCCATTTTCACCAGCAGTCCCGGGGACAGTTCCATCGGCATGAGTGTGGCGGCAATGTCGCTGCGTGCCCAGCAACTGAGCTTTGATGTGAATCGCGACGTCAACCAGACCGCGGCCATCGTCTACGAGGCCAAGTCCAG
>JAAZXX010000884.1 GCA_014239995.1 Verrucomicrobiia bacterium | reverse complement strand
TCGCCACGCAGCGTGAACAACGGGGTGCCACCTTCACGACACGGGACCAGGGCGTGGTGGTGCGGAGTTCGGACCCAGCCTTTCGCCCCGTCTATATCTCCAATGCGCCAGACGGCAGCCTCTTTGTGGCCGATATGTCCGAGTATTACATTGCTCACGGGCAACATTATCAGAATCAGATCGACACGACCACAGGGCGTATCTACCGCATCTCGGGCAGAGGAATCCCACGTGAACCCTTTGTGCAACTCGATCACCTGAAGGAGGAGGACTGGGTGGCCTTGCTCTCTCATCCAAACAAGTGGCATCGGCAGACGGCGGTTCGTTTGCTGGGTACCCGTGGGACTGAGCGTATACATGAACCCTTGAGGGAACAGTTGCGTCAAGATAAGGGTCATAATGCCCTGAACGCACTCTGGGCGCTGTATCAATGCGGCGGACTGGATGCTCATGGCCTGGCCATTGCATTGCAACATCCACAGGCAGCGGTGCGTCTCTGGGGGGTACGCCTGCTTGGGGATGGATATGGGGTTCACCGTAATCTGGGGCTCTCGGCCAGCCAGTATCCGCCGGCTCTTCCAAAGACGCTTCTGGGGACCTTGTTGCGTCAGTCACAAATCGAACCAAATGCTGAGGTGCGAGCCCAGATGGCATCCACAGCCCGTCGTCTTGAGTTTGACGAGGGCCTTGAACTTGTCACGCAACTCATGCGTCATGCCGAAGATGTGGATGACGTCTATATTCCACTGTTGTGCTGGTGGTTTTTTGAGGCGCATCTTCCGGCCAGAGTCCAGGCGGTCGTTACCTTCCTTGAAGCACAGGCATTGTGGCGTGAGCCTGTAGCTTCGAGACATCTCCTGCCAAGGATCGGGCGACGCCTTGCCGTGGAGGGGAAACGGCAGGATCTCCTGCTGCTTGCTCAGTTGATCCAGGCGGCTCCGAGTTCCGAGGATGCTGCTCCCTTGATTCGTGGTTGTGAGGAAGCCTTTCGTGGACGTTCCATGGCGCACCTTCCTGAGGAACTGCTTTCCGTCCTCTCAAGGTCGACAGGTGCCTCCGTGGTGGTGGGGATCCGCCGTGGACAAGAGGATGCCGAAAAGAGGGGCATTCAGGCGATGCTTGATGCCACGACTCCGATGAAGGAGCGTCTGCTGTATATCCGGGCGTTTGGAGAAACAGGGTGTGAGGCGGCACTGGAACCGCTTTTGGAGTTGACCTTCAATCAGGTTGACGAAACCCTCAGAAAGGCCTGCTACGTGGCCTTGCATGGATATGATCATCCATCCATTGCCGAGCATACGCTTCGATCCTTGCCCAAAACGAAAACTTCCCGTGCCTCCCTCCTGCTGCTTGCAAGCCGCTTGGAATGGACGCATCGACTGCTGGATGCAGTGGAAACCGGTTTGCTTAAATCAGAGCTGATACCGCAAGACATCAAGGACTACCTCACGGATCATCACGATGCGGTGCTCAGGGAACGCGCGCTGAAGATCCTCTCGGAAACTGCGCCCTTGGAAAGTAAGCCTCTCATGCAGCAAATGGATGCGCTAAGGCATGTTCTCGGTAATGGATGGATGATCATATCCATGCAAGGCCACGTAGCAGGCCTTTCTGAGG
>JAAZXX010000883.1 GCA_014239995.1 Verrucomicrobiia bacterium | reverse complement strand
AAATGCCCAGTCGACCATAAGGATGGGAAAGTAACTGGCCCCCTCCTCGATCTGTCCCATGATTCCAAATCCAGGACCCAGTCTCAAGCGCGGATGCACCTCATAGAACAACCCAGCAATCCCTCCCCCAGTGATGGATTGCCCCACATCGGCCTGTTCCTCCGCTGCGGTGCGCAATGATGGAATGGCCAGAAGGGTCCATGCTTCCCCCATTTGCCTCCTTAAGGGTAGACCCAGACGTAAGGAGTGCACCGTTCCCACGGGGGCTCCCGCTGCGCTCATCCCGCCTGATCCCGAAAAATCATAATTGCTTTGCTGATACCCAAAACTCAGTGCGGCACTGTTCGCCACATCCGACCGGACTCCAACAGAGATTCTGGCTGCATAGCGGTTCACAGCAAAATCGCCACCCCCCTGAAGCCCGCTCTTTACTTGATGGTTCCAGGCTGCCTCATAGCGGTTGAAAAAAACCTTGCCGCTTCCGGATTGGATCCGGTCATCTCCATTGGCAAGCACGCTGCATCCAGCCACAAAAAGCCCCATGCCCCACGTCCTGGCGAAGGCAGCTCGCATCATGTGTTGGCCCCTGAGGCAGCTCGCATGGAGGTCCTTTGATTGTAAAAAAGATCGCATCATAAAATTAAGGTCCGTGCAAAGGGGCGCTCGCCCCCTGAACAGGTAAGGTCTCAGAGGATGCCTGCGTGCGTCAAGTAAAGCAGATGAAAGGGCTTAAAACGCCTTCGATGTTAACTCATGCTGTCACGCATTCTCCTTGATCCGGAACACCTGCACGATGCAAACTGACACGCAACACCCAAGATCACCGTTCCACAAGCCTCATGCACTCTGGACACAAGCCAATCACTTTCCTGCACGCCATCCTTCCGATAGCGTTCCTGGCAGCGACCATCCTTTACGGATTGATCGCCCGTCCCCTGCTGCTTGACCAGGAAGCAATGTCCCTTGAGTTTGTATTCATTCTAGCCTCCTTCTTCTCGGTGATAGAGTTGTTCTACCTTGGTTTTTCATGGAAAGAAATTCAGAGTTCGATTGTGCAAAAAATTTCGGCGGCGCTGCCGGCCTTCTTTATTCTTTTTGCCATTGGAACCATTATTTCAAGTTGGATGATCTGCGGAACCATTCCCATGCTGGTGTATTACGGCCTTGAACTGGTCGACCCGCGTTACCTGTATCTGGTATCTTTCCTTATTCCTGTTATTTTTTCGACACTCACTGGAACAAGCTGGGGTTCAGTGGGCACCATCGGGGTCGTCTTGATCGGCATTGCCACAGCCATCGAGGCGAACCTGGGAATGACCGCTGGGGCCATCATTGGTGGGGCTTATTTCGGCGACAAGATATCCCCGCTTTCAGACACCACCAATCTGGCTGCCCTGGCGGCTGATGTGGATCTTTTCAGTCACATCCGTTCCATGATCGTAACAACGCTACCTTCCGCACTCCTGGCCTCGATGGGGTATCTCATGCTTGGATTCATCTATCCCCCCACGCCTCAGGTGAGCACCCTGGATACTTTGACACCTTTCCTTGAATCCCTCAGGACCATGTTTTCATTTCACATCCTGCTCCTGATTCCTCCAGGCATCGTGCTTCTGGG
>JAAZXX010000882.1 GCA_014239995.1 Verrucomicrobiia bacterium | reverse complement strand
ACGGGACGGTCATCGAGTGGGAACGACGAACGGCAGACTCGCTTTTGCACTAGCGACCCTCCTCTCGCTTTCAGGCGTTGTGGGGACGGCTCGGGCGGCGGCCGATCCGGCAGCGATTGCAGAAGCCGTGAAATTCACCTTCACCGCCAAGTGGATAATACCCAGCGCGGCAAGCAACCAGCCAATACAAAACGCCCCGGCAGCAGGAAGTTTCCTCTGCGGTAACGGCCGGTCAGCAGTGCGGGTCATCCTGGCATCAATCTCTATCTCCATGAGCTGATTAAAAACCGAGGCAGCTCCAGCTGCCAAACCGCCACCAATGACCGTGTGCAACAGGCTCACCCAATCAACCCCATGCCCCGCTGACTTTGATGCCAGTAAATAACCCACAACCGTGGTCACGATCACCAGGGCACTCAACCTGGCCTTGGTCAGGGACATGAAATCCTCCCTGGTAAACGATGCGCCCGCCCCTTCCGCTGGTTTGCTGCTGGCTGTTTCGCTCACCGGAACTGATCAATAAATGGACTTGGATTTATGGACTCTGGCGGAAATATCCTGACACTTCCAACGCTTGCTCGCCGTCAGCAGCGATTTCAGGCTGGCTGCCCTGTCTCAGGACGCCTTGTCGGATTTTTCCGCATCGGGCTCTTTCTCAGGCACCTTGCCCTCCTTGGCTTTAGGTGTCATATTCTTATACCAGGAATCAAATTCCTCCTGCGCCATCACCTCCATATAACCAATCATATTTGCGTGGTTTGCTCCGCATAACTGTCCGCAAATGGTCTCCCACCGCCCCGTGGAAATCGGCCTAAACCACATGTCGGAAATCGACCCCGGAATGGCATCCTGCTGGATGCGCATCGGGTGCAGGGAAAGATTGTGGATCACATCCTTGGAAGTGACTGAAACAATACATTCGCGATCCACCGGCAGGACCAACTCCCTGAAAATAAAGTCATCCTTGGCATTGAGATCCTCCCAGTCAATGCCAACGGGATTAGCGCCACTCATGAGTTCACTCTTGGTCAGGCCGAACTTATTGTCAGGCCCCGGGTAATGCATGTTCCACTTGAATTGCTCACCAACAGCCCGCACCCTCACGACATCAGGGCCACTCGGATAATCGGTAATGCGTTGTGCCCAGAGCGGAAATGCAAAGCCCAGGAGCAGGATCGCCTCGACCACCACCACGGCAATCTCCACATGGTGGGAAGCATGCCCCTCGACCCCCTTGTAACTCGCCTTCGGATTCCTTTTTGTGCGGAATCTCACAAGGCAATAGACAAAAAAGGCGCTCCATCCAATTAGTAACACGGCAACCACCCAGTGCACCATCTCCAGCATATGATCCACCATGCTGCCGTGCTCGGATGCAACTTCCGGCAGACCAATCATTTCGTTGATGATTCCTAGCGTTTGCATTGTTTTTAATCGTCGATTGAAAAATTATGTATTCTGCGATGCCCTATGGGCGCTTTGCGGCATTCCTGGCGCAATTCCTGAGATGGATCATAAACTTGAAAATGGCTCCAAAGACGCCGGCCAGCACTGCCAGCAGCAGCAAGATTGCCATGGTCTGCGCCAGTTCAGCTTCACTGTTCCCGCTCATGCAGGTAACACAGGCAAG
>JAAZXX010000881.1 GCA_014239995.1 Verrucomicrobiia bacterium | reverse complement strand
TTGGTGGGCGTGCACCTGAATTCCTCCGGCACGACAAATCTTTGATCCGCCTGGTCAAGCAATTCCATGCCGATGGTAAGGGACTGTTTGCGATTTGTCATGGTATCCAGGTGCTTATTGCTGCCGGGCTTTGTGAGGGAAAGAAGGTGACATGTTATTGCAATGTCCGGCTTGAAGTGGAGCTGGCGGGGGGTAAATGGGTCAACAAGCAGAGTGTGGTTGATGGGGCTCTCATCACGGCTCAGACCTGGGAAAGTCATGCGGAATTTTATCGTGATATCCTCAAGTATCTTCAAATCTGATGGGAATCAATGCAAAGCAATTTGAGCAGATGGCCAAACGCGTGCGTGGGGATGCAAGCGCTGAGGTCGATGTTGAGCCTTCGGTCCCGCGCCCCCCTCACGAGTATATTCTCGGAGTGGATCCGTCTTTGCGAGGTACAGGATTTGGTGTCATCCGTCATGGTAAGGGACGTGCTGAACTCCTTGATCAGGGGACGGTGCGATGCCCAGCTACTTGGCGTGTTTCTCGTTGCCTGGCATCGATTCACGCTGTGTTGCGTGAAGTTATTTTGAGACATCATCCGACGGTTTGTGCCGTTGAAGGACTTTTTTACGCGCAAAACTATCGTACGGCACTTGTGATGGGTGAGGCACGAGGGGCCGCCATGGTGGCCGCGGCAGGTGTGGGGTTGGAGATCTATGAAATCGCACCTCGCAAGGTCAAACAGGCGATTGTTGGTTATGGCAATGCGCAAAAGATCGCTGTGGCCAAAATGGTTCAACGCATGCTGGATTTAAGTGAGATACCCGAGGCAGATGCAGCGGACGCGCTCGCTTTGGCTCTTGCATTTTCTCAGGAAAATCGTCGACGTATCGGTGTCATGCCTAAGCAAATTTAGGCCAACTCAAAGTGTTTGACTCATTATGATAGACTATCTTGAGGGTAAGCTTGTTGAAGCGCATCCCACGTATGTCGTCGTGGACGTACGTGGGATGGGGTATCATCTTCAGATTCCTGTTTCTTCCTACGAACGCCTTCCTGAGCCCGGCAAAGAAGTTAAAATCCTGACCCATTTATCCATCCGCGAAGACGCCCATCTTCTTTATGGGTTCATGACACGTGTCGAGCGTGACTTGTTTCGCCTCTTGGTGCAGGCGGTGAGTGGCATTGGCCCCAAGATCGCCATGAATGTACTCAGTGGCATGACACCGGTCATGTTCAAGGGTGCGGTAACAAATCATGACGTGAAGGCCCTTGCGAGAATTCCTGGTCTTGGGAAGAAAACCGCTGAGCGTATCGTGGTTGAACTCAAGGACAAGTTTGGTAAGGCCGGGGAATGGGAGGCTCAAAGTGATCAGCGTGCGCCTTCAGAGGGTGAAGCCAAGGTCCAGGACGCGGTGTCCGCACTTGTTTCACTGGGGTATAAACCGGCCGAGGCATTGAAACGGGTGAAGGCGGCGCTGGCTGTGCTAGGCGAAAAAGCCGAGATTGATCGTCTGGTAAGGGCCGGGCTTCAGCAGTAGCGACTCCCCTCACTTTTAGTATGGTATGGCATGCACACCATAGGACTGAAACACGACGGAAAGAAACCCACCATCCTTGCTTGCACTGGCCAGAGCTGCCAGGCGA
>JAAZXX010000880.1 GCA_014239995.1 Verrucomicrobiia bacterium | reverse complement strand
CCCTGAACAAAACCACACTTTTATGGATCATTATTTAGAAGTGGAATTTGATGTTTCGGATGTACTGTTTTTTTGTACTGCGAATGTTGCGCAGAACATTCCACCCGCACCTGGAGTGATCTGAACGATCTTCATGCAGGTGCTGGCGCGGTCGCCACCTCGCGCGTGAGTGGTTGGCCGTAGGGGAGATCCTCTGGGATCTCGGCAAATTCCCGAACCTTGTCCCAAAGGTGTGAAAAGTCCTTGTTCACATCCCCCGAGAGGCAATCGGTGACATCACCGCCCAAGGCTGGATACTTGGAAATAAGGTCCTTGAAGCTGAAATCCTCGTTGTAGAATGCGTAGACAAGTTTTCGCATGTTTTCAATACCTACACACATATCGCGACTGTACTCCGTAAAACGATCCGGCGAAAGATCGTTTTCCTTGAGGCATTGGCCTACCGCTTCTCCAGCAGCAACACCACTCTTGAGGGCTAGCAGCAATCCGGAGGAGAAGACTGGATCCAGGAAACCAAAGGCATCGCCAATGAGCAAAAGTCCTTCTTCAGCGGAATATCTGGACCGAAAGGTGTACTCGCTCGTTGCACGATAGGGTCCCACCGGCTTGCCTGCCGACAAGTAGCGGTGAATCCATTTATTTTCAGTAATCTCGCGCTTGAAGATAGCTTCCGGATGCTTGACTCCTTCGCGGGTCAGGTATTTACCATCGGCAACCACCCCCACTGATGTCATGTTGTTGTGCTGAGGGATGAACCAGAACCAACCCTTCTGCGGCACAAAGGCCACCGTGGTGGCTCCCGCGTCAATGCCAGCATCCCTCTTGGCGTCCTCGTAGTAAGTCCAGACAGCCACCTTGTTCAGATGTGGGTCACGTTCACGCCAACCGTTGCGGGCGACGGAAAATGCCTCCTTACCGGAAGCATCCAAGGTCATGCGAGCCCTGATAATTCCAGGCTTTCCAGATGGGTCAAGAATACGCAATCCACACACCCTCTGGTCAGCATCACGCAGTAAGTCATGCACTTGAGTCTCCTGAAGGACATGGGCTCCACGTTCAAGCGCATGATCCAACATCATCTGATCGAATTCAGAACGCACCACCTGCCAGGTTTGAGCCACATCCTGGTCGTAGCGCGAGGAAAAGTAAAAAGGTTGAGAGGTGGTTCCGCAGGGGTTTACAAATTGTACGCTGTACTTTTTAACGAAATGTGACTGACGCATGCGGTCGATGAGGCCGAGACGCTTGAGGGGAAAGTAGGTAAAGGGTATCATGGACTCACCCACCCTGTAGCGAGGGAACTTCTCACGCTCCACGATGCACACCCGATGTCCCTCCTCAGCGAGGATTGCCGCGGCACTGCAGCCCGCAGGTCCTGCACCAATGATCACGACGTCATATTCAGATGGACTCGATTTCATACACCCAATACATACCTCACCCCACCCATTTTGCACCTAAGAATTTGGGAGGATTTCAATTATTTCAGCGATGGACTGACCTGCAGGATTTGAAAGACGGTTTCGACGCCCATAAAGCCACGGTTGACCGGCACTTGAGAGCACACCGCTGATGAGTGCGTCTGGAGCCATCCGCAGATAGCCGATGGGATTACTGTTATGTGCCACCTGG
>JAAZXX010000087.1 GCA_014239995.1 Verrucomicrobiia bacterium | reverse complement strand
GAGTTTGGCGGGCTGCATGTTCGCTTTGTTGCTCAAACATCAGAGATTGCTCGGAGCTTTTATGGCTATCGCCTTGATCAATCTCTGGGTGATAAGCCCTTGGAATTGGCGCGTTCCCCAGGACAGTAACTATGCACCGAGTCAACCGGGGGAACGACCCAGTCTCATATGGTTCAATCTCAATTCAGGAAATCGTTCACACGCCCTCGTTCGAAAATATCTGGAAGAGCGTGATGCTGACGTGATTGTTCTGGCTGAAATAAACCAGAGATGGTTGCATCAGCTCGAGTTCCTGGGAGAGCGCTGGCCCCACCGGATTCTTCATCCCCGAGAGGATAATTTTGGTTTAGCAGTTTTTTCCAAGCGCCCATGCTCATCGAGTGAGTTGATACAACTGGATGCGCTGAAAACACCGACTATACACTTTACCCTGATAGATTCAGCAGACAAGGTGCTTCACGTTTTTGCCGTGCATCCCTTGCCCCCGATCAGTAGGCGATACACTCGTTCCAGGGACGTTTACCTGGAAAGACTCTCAAGACAGGTCGCAAGTATCCAGTCAGCCTGCCTGGTGGTGGGTGATTTCAATGGAACCCCTTGGCATCCTCCCATACAAAGGCTCTTAAGTGTCAGTGGGTTGTTTTGTTGCGTTCCTCATCCCTGGTATTTGCCTGCCACTTGGCCCAGCAGGCTTTCTCCATTGGGAATTCCCATTGATCTGTGCCTTGCCAATAGGGAACTCTCGCTTAAAGACCTTCGTGTGGGTCCGGACCTTGGATCCGACCATCGTCCACTGGAGATAGTCATGGAGTAGAATGGGGGGACGGTGTCAGGCGAAAAAATGAAACACCGGATTTCAAGTATCTATCTTCAATAGGCATCAGTGATTCAGAGTCGATCGTAGAGACTTCAAACCAATCTTTCAGATCAGGCGACCATTCCAAGCGGGGGGGGGGACCCTGGGGCTCAGGTAGTACCAAGGCCAGTCGGCCATCTGGAAGCGTGATGACCCCCAAAATGCTTTGATCCGGTTCGTTGAAGAATGTTAGAAAGGTCCGATTGTTCTCCAACACCGCTTCCCCATTGCTTGCCGTGGCGTTCACGGTAACGACGGCTGGAAGCGTGCCGCTTGAGTGAAAATCAAGTTCGAATTTATGGCTGCTTGCGCTGCTCACCGGGCCAATGTGAACCCGTGTGCCATTATGGATGGGTTCCAGCCATCCGGTGCTTGTTCGAATGGCCTCCAAGCTGAGGTTTTTACTCCATCGGATGTCCGTAGTAACCCCAAGGGCACTGCATTCACCCTGATGCTTTAAAATGACCTCTACCTTCTTTGATGAGGCGTTTGATTCGGTATTGGAGTTCACATGGACGGAGATATCCATATTATCGCATAACTGGCATTCCATGAGCCAGCAAACGGTGTTTTGAAATAAAGACTCAAGAGATGCTTGATGACGCGGTAAGGGTGAAGGTGTCAGTGGGAATAGTTGAAGAGCTGATTTTCCGCTGTGAGGGTTATCCATCGTCCCAGAATCGTAGGCTATCATGACGGGATGATCATGATTGGACTTTAAAATTTGAATCGTTGAATCTGTGGGTTGAATGACGCCATAGAAAGGGTTCCTTATATCGATGGTTGAGAGGCTGCCGAATGGTCCATCAAGAAACGGAAAGTCCACAACAGTTGGCTGTGTTGGATTGATTGTCCCCTCATGAAAGACTGCTAAATCCTGAATTCCCGTAAACTGAATCCATGCCTCAGGTGGGGATGTTAGGGTCTGGAGCTCCAGCGGATCGGGGCTCCCGGTCATCAAGTAAAGGGGCCGACCGGATGCCATCCAGTTTGCCAGTGCTGGCAGTATTGCCGGATACAACATGAGGTCCCGGATGGATTCCTTCCAGATGATCAATTCCACGGACTCAAGGATCTTCGGGGCTATTGTTTCGGGCTTTATCGAAGACAGCGTATGACCCATCTCAAATAAGGCCTTGTGCATCAGTTCACTTCGTGCGTCCTTGGCGTCCTCGATCAGCATGACATTGGCTGAGGTGGTGGTGATTTGGATCAGCACCGGTTGTGCTTTCACATGCCTGTCGTTTGAATCCTTCAGGGTTGCCTCCAGCTTATATTCTCCGGGGCGATCGACAAACCAGGTAAAGGTGTGAAGGTTTTTATCCATGCCTGTGATGGGCTCGCCGTTAGCGAAGATCTGGAGCTGTGACTGTGGGGTTTCACCCTGGGTTTGTAGCTCAATAACGATTCCTGTTTCCGCTGGAAACCTGTTGAAATCCAAAGGGAAGGTTTGTCTGTCATAAGGGCTTGCAAATGAAATGGCCAATACCGGTTCCGGTTCGGGTTCGGGTTGGGGTTCGGGTTGGGGTTCGGGTTGGGGTTCAGGTTGGGGTTCAGGTTGGGGTTCGGGTAGGGGTTCAGGTAGGCCCGTCAATGGGTTCCCATCGTCATTAATGATGGAGACCTGAACCGGAGTTGTTTCTTGGCTTGTATCATCTGTAAATTCGATCAGAAAAAGTTCATCCGGCTCCGGAGTGAGATCGCCCTGGATATGCCATTCAAGGGTCTGCTCCACCTTTCCAGCTCGATATACCTTGTGACCAAAATAATCGCTGAGATAAAGGAGGTTACCCTCAGGATCAAATTCCATGACGTCTTTTCCATTGCCGTAAAGATATCCCTGCAGTCCAGTGATAAACTCAGTGATATTTCCGCTTGAATCCACGCGCAGGATTTTGCCTTCGTTGCCTAGGTCGATGGCCACATAAAGATCATTTCCAAATACACCTCCAGTCCCAAATGCCATGCCATGAGGAGGGCCATCCAAGGCGTCAACCCACGTTTCAAGTCCATGCACTGGATGCCAACGTTGAATGCACATGCAATCACGTCCGAATGCACCAAGGTAAACCCAGTCACCGAATGCTGTATCCTTCTGGGGAAGGGCTATACTGCGAAATGCCTCTCCTGCACCACTATCGTCAAATAAATCATCACTATAGAGCGACTCAAGTTGTCCATCAGGACGGATGGATAAAAGGTCTGCTGGTGAACCTACGGAATTAGCCAACAGTAGCATGTCCTTGCTCCAACCATGCTGTCCAAACACCATTTCTCCAGGTTCTCCTGGTCCGGATGGTATGCCGATGGGAGTGAAATCCTGTATCTGTCGATCGATACTGATGCGCTGGATGGTTCCTCCCCAATCTCCGGGGCGACCTCCATCGCGATTGTTCGAACTGATATAAAGGGCCGGTTCAAAAGGACTGTTTGAAGGTGGTATGGCCAGCGCAGTTGGGTCCGTTTCTGGCAGGAGTGTGGCGAAGTTTTCGAGAAGCAATCCGTCCAGCGAGATAAACCATACCTTATCATTTTTCAACGAGTGGTTGTGAAAGGTCTGGGCGACGTACAGTCTGTCATCCCACCCGGGATGGTTCAGGCTCAATGCCAATGCTGTGGGTCGGTCAAGGTCGGCCAGCATTTCCAATCCAAAGCCCTCTGATATCTGGACAGCCTGCGTGATGGGATCCTTGGATAGGGTTGGACTGGGAAGCCCGGGTGTGGTTCTTCCTGCAAAAATAGTGAAGCGCCCAGATCCAGGTTCGTAGTCATCACCTTCCGTTGCTGATTGGGAAGTGGTTTTATAGGTATATGACTTGTGGTTGGAATTTTTTTCTTCGATGCGTGGCAGGAAAGTCAACGTGCTCACTCCCGTATGCCCTTCTTCAATCCGGATAGGATTTTGGTCTAGCAGGAGAGCTTGGGCATGGATGCATTCCGCCATCATGGAAAGCATCAAGCACCATGAACCGCACTGGAGGGCTTGAAATATTTTTTGGAACGGCATTCTTGTATGTGTGTATGGACGCATGACCTTCCTCCCTCGAATTTGCAGATTGGAGTCCGACATGGGTGGATGCTGCATGTTCCGTTCCAAATGTATTGGTTTGGAAGAAAAAGATAAAAGCCCATTGATGTGTCAGCCATCGGAAATGGGCAGGAAACCGAAAGCCCGGGCTTTAACTGTCCGGATATCTGATATAGTGGATTTCCCTGGAGGTTCCGTCCAAGGATTGATGGCTTTTGGAACCGTCTGGCCAGCGAACATCCAACTGAGCGGTCGTCGCTGAATTTCCAAAAAAAAGTGTTGATGTCGATTGGCTGAGGTAGCCACTGCCTGCATACACTTCTCTGGTTTGCGTTTGACCTTTCATGGTCCTGAGTGTGAGGCGGGCCCCAACACCCGTTGGATTACCCTTGGGTCCCCTGAGTCGTATTCTCAGTGGAAATACTCCCTTGCTGCCATTGTTTCTGAAGGCCAGCAGGCGGTCGTTGTTTTGTGTTGCAACCACATCAGGCCATCCGTCGGCATTGAAATCACAGATAGAAAGGCCCTTTCCATCCGAGGTTACCCAAAAACCAGATTTGGAAAAATCATGCATTTCAAACAATCCGTTTGGACTGAAACTCCCTGAAAAACCGATCCCTCCGCGCCAGAGGCCCGTTTCGGGCTCGCGACTGTATAGGTTTTGCACAGTATGCAAGTCGATGAGACCGTCTGCATCAAAATCTGTTGAGACCACACCGAAAGCAGGTGAAGCCTGGGCGAGTCTCGGAAAGGGCTGCCAGCTGAATACTCCAGATCCATTGTTGACCATGACACCGGATTCAAAATGATTTGCCTTTAATGTAATGGCTTCGTCCAGACAATGCTCCGTGTAAATGCCTGGCAAAACAGACGAGGCAAAGCTTCTGAATGTGGGGAATTTTTTCCTGAGACTTGGGATCGCTCCTGAGCTGCAACTGAATCCGCGTATGGGAATCAAACCCTCTTTACCTGTTTTTGCCTCAATGATTTTAGACTGACCCGTACCGTCCATATCTCCATAAAAAAGGCTGGCTGGATGTTTTGCATCCGGGGTTCCATACTTGGTGTTCAAACCGACGTTCATCACGGCATAATCCATATCTCCGTCGCCATCAATATCTGTTCCCGTGATGGCATTCCACCATCCTTTCAAGTTCGCGGTTTGTGTGACGGAGGTGGTATCGATCAAACGTTTATTCTGCTGGATGAAGCACTTGATGGGCCCCCACTCAAGGGCGAGGAGCAAGTCCAGCTTGTCATCGTTGTTTACATCTGTCCAGAGAGCGGATGTCACCATGCCTGGTTTCCGTAGACCAGGTGCCACTTCGTCGGTGACATCTTTGAAAAAACCATCATCATTTCGAAGTAAACGGCTGGAGGGTGTCTTGGGGTATTGACCGGGAATCACACGGCTGCCAATGAAGATGTCCAAGTCCCCGTCTGCATCAAAATCACCAGCAACCGCTGAACTGCTGGAGCTTGGATGTTCTGGTAGTCTGTCTGCCGTGGCCACCGTGAGTCGTCCTTTCCCGTCATTGAGGTAGAGTCTGTCCACGAGCAGGCGACTACCTGCCTGGCACTCAACACCCCCACTGCTCACGAATAAATCCTGGTCTCCATCGATGTCTGCATCCAGCCAAAGGGGTGCCATGTCCTCGTGCTGGCGATATGCGTTGAACACGACCTGATTGAGGGTGTTTCTGGAAAAGGATCCATCTCCGTTTTGAAAGTAGAGGGCGCCCGGTTGCCCTGCAGCACCTGCAAGGTAAAGATCTTCGTCACCATCGCCATCGGCGTCGCCCCAAGCGAGTCCTCCTCCAAGCTGGGAATGTTTTCCGGGAAGTAAAGCTTGGCGCTGGTAATCGTCAAAGGGTGTTTCCTGATGGTTGAAATTCAAGCCGATGCTTTGGCTGACTTCTGAAAATTGGGTTTCCTTGTTGGTTTCGGCAGGCAAAGCAGGGATGGAAGCCGGATTGCTTTCCACAATGGTGTAGCTGTGATTAGCCTGAAGGCCTTCATGTCTCTGTTGATGCCCGTTGGGCCATGTGACGGTAACTTGCTGGATTTTCGTTGCATCTCCCAGTCCGAAATGAATCACGGGATCATTGCTGGAAAGGAACCCTGTCATAGGATTATGTTGGCGCACCTGTGTGCTCTCACTTTGGGTTTGAAGCGTCAGGACAGCACCAATACCCTGACTGTTGTTGACTTTCCCTTTCAGTTTAAAGAGGACACGATTACCATCCTGGCTGTTGTTTCGGTAGATGCTAACGGGTGTTTCCAAGTTGGTGACAACCAGATCCAGGTCCCCATCCCTGTCCAGATCGCCATAGGCAGCTCCGTAGCTCATCCCGATATCGTCCAATCCCCAGAGCTGGCTAATATCCTCAAAACGCAGGTCTCCAAGGTTCCTGAAAGCCAAGTTCTGTTCAGGCATGGTGGGTGTGTTTTTCCAGATGTCCCATTCCGTTCTACCGATCAGCATTTCCGGGGACACAGGGCGATCCGCATCGGTCGACATGCGTGCGGCACCATTGCTCACAAAGGCGTCAATACGAGTGTCATTATCAAAATCAGCCAATTTGATGGCCCAACTCCAGTCTGTTCCTGCCAGGTTTGCCAGGTGGGCTACTTCCATGAAATACCCGGTTCCCGTGTTCAGAAACAGGTTATTTCGCATGATCTGACGTGGCCAGGCATGCTCCAGAAACCAACGGCGATCACCCATATCACCCATGGTCACCTTCGATTTATAATGGGTGGTGGAAGCCATATCGACACTCAAGAAATCCAGTTTTCCATCGTTGTTGATGTCGGCACAATCCGCTCCCATTGAAGACCAGGTCGTGTAGGGCATGGTGTCAGCGATGACATCGGTAAAGGTGCCGTCACCATTATTGTGGTAAAGTCGGTCTGGGTCCGTGAAATCATTGCCCACGTAGAGGTCGATATGCCCGTCGGTGTTGTAATCCCACCACGTGGCTGAAAGTCCATGTCCTGCTTTCTGGATTCCTGCGGTTCTACTGACGTCGGTAAAACGGCCTTTGCCATTGTTTTGGAAAAGTCGATCTGGGCGTCCAGAGCTGTCCGTCGTGTAGGCACTGGCCCCGGTCTGGCGCAGGTAATAATACTTCTCAAAATCAGGTAGAATATAGGGGCGCCCGTCCTTAAAGCCCACCGGCGGACGGCTTGGCCGCCCTTGGGGACGGTAGTAGCGGTTGGTCACTAGGAACAGGTCCAGATCCCCGTCATTGTCATAGTCAGCAAACGCTGGCATCAAACTCGCATCGACCACATCAATGCCAAAGGCAGTCGCCGATTCCTCGAAGTACTCGCCCGATTGATGATTGATGAACAACTGATTGGGAGCGTCATAATTACAAACATAGATATCCAGGTCTTCATCGTTATCAATGTCCACCATGACACTCCCTACGCCCCATGCATCTCCACCTCCAAGGGAGCGCCCTGCTAGTGTCTCGGTAAAATGAAAAGGCGACTCCTGGATGTACAGATGGTTTTTACCTGGTCCGTTGACCAGGAAGATGTCTGGTAAATCATCCCCATTGAGGTCTCCGATGGCCACGCCCCCACACACAAAGCCAGATAAGTTCAGGTAACTCTTTGGATGTTCCATGCTCAGTGGAACATTAAAATGTATTCCCGTCTTGCTGGGGGGAAGTTTTTCAAAAAGGGTGGCCTGGTCTGAGGAACGTTTGGATGAGTTCAGGGGGGTGCCTTGGATGTCTTCAGCTGTGGTATGAATGCCACAAGAGAGGGTCAATGCCGCGCAGAGGTAGATGGCCCAAGGGACGACAACTCTACGCCTAGATCGCTGACTGCGTGGATAGGAGATCGTTGATCCAAGGTTCGTTTGTTTCAAATACCATTTCACGGAGATGCCCTTCACTCTATCTTTTCGTATATAAGGGGCAAGGAATTAAAAAATAAAGCAAGAATCCCGACCGTGGGGTGAGAGGTGTGAGTGCCTCAGGTGGACGGTGATGCGATATGGAATCCCAAGCCTCTATGGTCACGTTTAGACCAGGAGAGTCTCGGGGGCTTATTGGGGCGGGCTGGTTTCCACTATTTCAAGTTGCTGGTCGATACCAGGTTTTACCACCTTCTGTAACGTGCCATTTGGCCAACGGACTTCAAGGTAATCCATCTGTGCTTTATCTCCCAAGCCAAAATGGAGGATTTTCCCGTAGTGACTTTGGTAACCACGTCCACTGCGTACTTCATCGAACTGATTCAAATCGCCGGACACGACACGCACCCGTGCCCCAATGCCGTCACGGTTGGCATGGAGGCCTCGAAGCTTGATCTTGACCCAGTGATGCTTGTTTTGGGTCACATTCCGCAGCAGGGTGGGGGTGGCTCGTGCATTGAGAACGACGATGTCCGTGTCACCGTCGTTGTCGAGGTCATCAAAAGCGGCTCCCCGACTGCTGTATTTTGTCATAAAACCCTTGCCTGCCTGATCGGAAATATTTTTAAAGCCAGCCTTTCCGGTGTTCCTCAATAGAAGATTCTTGCTCTCATAACGCGCCGTATCGTCCCAATGTTGAATATTATCCTGGAGATGACCACAGGCAGTGAACAGATCACGGTATCCGTCATTGTCGAAATCCACCATGCCAAGGCCCCAGGTCACCTCGTTGTAACTTCCATTTCCGGCCCCGCTGATGTGAGTGACGTCGGTGAAAAAGCCACCGCCTTCATTACGGTAGAGGATGGTCCATTGTCTCTGGTATGAAGTCATGAAAAAATCAAGTCTCCCATCGTTATTGTAATCCCCGCACTCGATCCCCATGGTCCCAAGTCCGACACCTTGCCCGTCGTAAGCCAGGCCTGAAAGCAATCCAACCTCCTTGAATTTGCCCTTACCATCATTCTGCCAGACAAAATTTGCCATGGCGTCATTGCCAACGATGATATCCATGTCAGCATCATCATCATAATCGGCACAGATGACACCCATGCCAGTGCCTGGAAGATTGGCAATGTTGGAGGATGCACTTACATCTGAAAAAGTCCCATCACCATTGTTGTGATACAGGGTGTCGGGGGTGGGTCCATAAAGCATGGGGCCTACATAGGCAGGATAACCGTTGATGTGTCTTGCCTGGTGTTTTTTGATGGTAAAGTCACAATAGTTGGCCACAAACAGATCGAGCAGTCCATCCGCGTCATAATCCAAGAAGGCTGCGCCTGCCCCCACCTTGTTGCCATTGGAAACCCCAGCCTCATTTGTCACATCCTCGAAGGTGCCGTCTCCATTATTTCGATAGAGTCTGTCGGGGCCAAAATTACTTAAAAAAAGATCTGGATGACCATCGTTGTTATAATCCCCGGAACAAATCCCCAGGTGATAGCTCCCATCGGTCAGACCAGCTCTTTCGGTGACGTCGGTGAATTTCCAGTTCCCGTCGTTACGATAGAGGGCATTGCGTGCAGGGCTTGTTTCCGGTGGGGAGCCAGGGAGAGGAGCCCCGTTGAGGAAAAGTATATCCGTGCGCCCGTCGTTGTTGTAATCCAAGGTGGCAACACCGGAGGCAACACTTTCTACGATGTATCGTCGCCCTCCCTTTCCTCCATCAGAGTGGGTAAAGGTGATGCCGGTCTGGTTGGTGACGTCTTCGAACTGGATTCCGATTGTCTGTTCTGCTCCGATGAGCGGGCTGGTGCCTAAACAGAGATAAAGAGTAAATCCCACAAGCAAGGTAATCATGGGAAGTTTTTTGTGTTGCCATGCGGGGATATCCCCAAGCCCTCGGTAAGGGTGATGATCTGGTCCGCTGGAATATCCCGAACGATGTCTGTTTGGCCTCCTATCCATTTAATGCTAATTTCATCAATATGGTCGATGTTTCCAAGCCCGAAGTGAAGTCTTTTTCCAAAATCGCTCTGGTAGCTCCTTCCGCTGTGTAATTCATCGATTTGTCGAAGGTCCCCGGTACGCACTGACACCCTTGCTCCGACTCCGTCACGATTGGAGCGTGTTCCCTTCAATTGAACCTGGACCCAATGATGGCCTGTATTCTGGGTGTTCATGAGAAGGGTTGGTCGGCTGCGTGCATTTAAAACCACGACATCCACGTCACCATCGTTATCCAAGTCGTCAAAGGCAGCTCCGCGGCTGCTGTATGTGGGTGACAATCCATTACCAGAGATGGCGGATACATTGACAAATTTACCTTGTCCGTTGTTTCTGAGGAGTAGGTTGGGGGCCGCATAACGTGTGGAGGTGTCGAACTGGTCAACGTTATCGATCAGGTGTCCGCAGGCCACGAAAATATCC
>JAAZXX010000879.1 GCA_014239995.1 Verrucomicrobiia bacterium | reverse complement strand
GTCCCCGCTCACGTTGTTCGTTGTTTTCATGCAGCATGGCAGGATCGAGCAGCGATAAACTTAAGATACCAATCACATTCATGATGGAAACCCCCTCATCCGGACTTGCCGGGATCGGTTTATTCTTCAGGGAAATACTCGCCAATCGCAGAGTGGTTGGAGCTGCCGCGCCCAGTGGTCCAGCACTGGGCCGGCGTATGGCCAACAAGGTGCCAAAGCTTTCCAATGGTCAATATGTCGTCGAGCTGGGGGCTGGAACGGGCGCCATTACCCATCAGCTTCTCAAGAGCGGAATTTGCGAAAACCAACTGGTATCCGTTGAGCGTTCTGAGGCCATGTCCCTGCACCTGCGCCATCGCTTTCCCGGCATCACCATCATTGAAGGGGATGCCGCACGCCTCAAAGAACTACTGGAAGGTGACCATGCTATACAGAGCACATCGGTCTCTTGTATCGTATCGGGCCTGCCCTTGAGATCACTTCCGCCAGCAGTGGTGGAAGCCATCGTGAGGGAGGCACACCTCATCCTTGCACCAGGTGGCCGCTTCATCCAGTTCACCTACGATATTCGCAGGGGTCCCAATCCGACTCTTTCAGCTTTCTCAAGAAGCGACACTAGTGTGGTCTGGGCGAACTTTCCCCCCGCCAGAGTGGACGTCTATGAAAAGCCTTGATCCATCCCTGAAACAATTCAACTTGTTGGTTTTTATATGACTCCAACCCCGTTAAAGCCCCTCGAAAAACGTCAACTCAGAGCCATGGCCCAGCGTTTGGATTCGATGGTTCACCTCGGAAAAAACGGCCTCGACGAGCGTTTTCTTAAGGAGCTGAATGATGCGTTGACGCGTTTTGAGCTGGTCAAAGTCCGTTTTGTGGAATTCAAGGACCAGAAAAAGGTATGGTCCCCACGTATTGCCGAGTTGACAGGGAGCCATTTGATTGCGCGTGTGGGTCACGTTGCTGTCTACTATCGAGAGCCGACGGACGCATCCAAGCGTCGTATCGTCATTTGATTTCTCAAGCTCGGGTGACCATGGAATGAGATGGTTCAGCCATTCCTTGAAAAATCGTGAGACTCATTGATCCCTCTCCAGCACCCTCATGGGCCTCGCATGCCAAGCATGTGGAATGGGAGTTGCAGGTGTGCTGATGTCAGGAGTTTTGGACGTCGATTTTCCCTTAGTGATTGATTGATCCGCAATCCCCCAGTCACCAGTCATATGTTCCAATCCTGCCAAAGCGATCCAAAAAGTGTCCACTCTTTTCCATATCCAGGCCCTTGATGGTTTCAGTCAAGTCGGCGGCGACCGATACCGTATCCAGTTCAGCCTCAGGGCCTCCCATATCAGTGCGTACCCAGCCAGGGCTGAGTGCCACGACCGTCACACCCTTGTTCTTCAACTCATGGGCCAGTCCACGTGTGAGGTGATTGAGAGCGGCCTTGGAGGCCCCATAGCAGTATCTTCGGCCCGAGCGGCGCGTGATTGAAGCAGCACCCGAGGACATGTTAATGATCCTTGGATGATTGCTCTTGAGAAGCAGAGGCAGGCATGCCTGGGTGACCAGTGCCGTGCCCAGGCAATTCACTTTAAATGCCTGCATGAACCACTCAGGCTCCAGTTCCACAAAGGGTGACC
>JAAZXX010000878.1 GCA_014239995.1 Verrucomicrobiia bacterium | reverse complement strand
GAGATCACACACTTCAGGGGCTCGATCTCGGGGCGATTGGATCAGGATACCGATTACCGGTTCGCCTGGATACAGACAGGGACCTTTCATGCCCCGGATTTCCATCTTGACGTAAGCTACATCGATGCCACTTACAAGCTTCAAGGCGTGCTGCGTGAAGGTCGGTTCATCGGCAAGTGGCACCACGTTGGAAAGGGCGGTCGGGGAAACTGGGTCGCCACGCCCTCCAATCCAGTCGTCCTTCCTGGAGAGGCCTGGACAGTCTTACCGCTGTTTGTCTCTGGAGAGGACCCGGATGTTCCTCAAAAAACAGTACTGGGGAGAAAGCGCAAAGAACAAGGGCTCCTTTACATTTTCCATGGCTTGAGTCAGTTGGCGTTGTAATCGTGGGAAACCCTTGGAAGGATTCGTTGCGTATATGGGCACCAAGCCATTTGGCCATTTCCGGCTTATGATTCCGAAAAAGGATGCAACCCCCGAGTCCTGATTCAATGGACCAATGCGCCATGCATCCATCGGATTTTTCGGAGGGAAAACGGGTTGTGGTTTCGGTGCGTCTGCCAGGAGGTTTCCCCATGTGGTCGACAGCATGCACACAGCCAGGCAGAAAGATTGCCGCACGTTCACTGGACAGTTCTCCATATGGGAACAAAGGAGCATGCCTTTGATGATGCGGTCATCACTTGTCTCATTGCAAGTCTCTGAAAAACCAGGGTTACAGCTTTGATAATTTAATCAAATGCATGCTTTTTGCTTCGTTGATTTCTTAATTGATGAAAGGATGGTCATGGACAATGGAAGCGACGCATTACATCAATCGAGAATTGAGTTGGTTGGAATTCAATCAGCGCGTTCTTGAGGAAGCCAGTGACTCTCACAATCCACTTCTGGAGCGATTGAAGTTTTTCTGCATTGTCAGCAGTAATCTGGATGAGTTTTTTGAAGTTCGGGTTGCCAGTCTGAAAGAGCAAGTCAGCACGGGTCTGTTGGCTCGAGGTCCAGATGGACGTACGCCGGCCGAAACGCTTCGGGCCGTCACTCGGCGTGTTCGGCGTATGGTGGATCTGCAATATGGTGTATGGCGTGAAGAACTCCTCCCACAACTGAAGCGAAAGGGGATTCGGCTTCTACGTTGTGACGAACTTACCGAGAGACAGCTTAAATGGGCTGACGGGTATTACGACACGGAGGTCCACCCGGTATTGACGCCACTCAGTATCGACCCCTCGCATCCTTTTCCCCTGCTGTTGAACAAGTCACTGAACATCATTGTCGAGCTTGAGGCACAGGGAAAAACTCCCAATCCCAGGCAGTTGGCTGTCGTTCAAGTGCCTAGAAACCTGCCTCGACTGGTACCTTTCAAGACAACAAGAACCCATCGCGATTATCTTTATCTTGGCGAAATTATCTATCGTCATCTGGAACGACTTTTTCCTGGGAATCGCATCCTTGGACACTGGATGTTCAGGGTGACTCGCAACAGTGAGCTTTATCTGGATGAGGAAAGTATTTCCGACATGCTGATGGCCATGGAGGAGGAACTGGATAATCGTCGCAAGGGCGATGCGGTGCGCCTGGAGGTCACCAAGGGATGTCCGCCTCATGTTCGAAACCGCCTCCTGCAGGCACTCGAATTGACAAA
>JAAZXX010000877.1 GCA_014239995.1 Verrucomicrobiia bacterium | reverse complement strand
TTGAGTCTCAGGGCACCGCCTATAGGGATGGCATTCACCATGCACAACGCTCCGGACTCCTGGGCAACCTCTTCCAGGCACGGGCACGCGGGGTGCTTTATGACACTCCAGGCTGCGACAATATCTGGTTTCTGATGGGCTTGTTGATTGGCGAGGAAATCATCCAGATGAAACGCCAGTATCCAGACGAACTCCCCATACTGATTGCAGCAGGCAAACGGTTCAGCCACCTCTACCGCGAAGCGGCTTGCGTCCTGGACCTGGAAGCTCAACTGATTTTTGTCAAACCTCAGGAAATGGAAATGGCCTCCACGGAAGGTCACCGCCTGATGCTTTGAACACATACAGGAGCAAGGTGTCAGCAACCATGAAACAAGCAGTATTCAACGAGAAGGCCTTTTGGGAAATGCCACTGGTGGTGATCATGCGGGGTTTTCCTCTTGAAACGGTGGCACCCATTGTTCAGGCCATCCACAGGGGGGGACTTCGCATGGTGGAAATCACCATGAACACACAGGGTGCCGAGGAACAGATCCAGGAAGCAATCCAAGCCAGCGTGGGTACCCGCATGCAAATTGGTGCGGGAACGGTTACCACACCCTCGCGATGGGAGAGCGCCATCAAGGCCGGAGCCAATTACGTGGTCACCCCAAACCTGAACATCGATATCATCCACCGCTGTCAAGAGGCGCGGGTGCCGTTTATCCCGGGGGCCATGACCCCTACCGAAATCTACCAAACCTGTGAATGGGGTGCCCTTGCTGCCAAGATTTTTCCGGCAAACACCCTTGGCCCTTCTTTCATCAAGGCCATCAAGGCACCCATGCCAAATCTAAGAGTGGCGCCCACGGGAGGTGTCACGGTCGAACGCATGCAGGCGTACCTTGAAGCGGGTGCTGATGCCTTTGGTCTGGGTTCGCCACTGTTTCCAAGCGCAGATGTGGAGACAAGGAACTGGGATGCGGTGGAACAGGCAGCTCGTTCCTTCCATGATGCCTACATGAAGTTCAGGCAGGGGCAAATCACGGATTGAAGTCCCACCCAGGATCTCTTGCATCAGTCACCATCTCACGCGCAAACGGGATGGACCCATGAAAAAGGCACAAGCAGATCCCTGGGCTAGGGTTTCAGAACGATCTTGCCAGCCAGCACTCCGGATCCTTCCAAGGTGTTGGCCTCCTGCAGACGATGTGCCTCGGCGGTATCGGAAAGTGGAAGAACCCTGTCGATGTGTGCCTTGAGTTTTCCCTCGCCCATCCAACGATGGATATCCTGGGCACATGCAGACTGGTCCTCGGGGGAGGCACCAAACATGACAAAGCCATGCATCCGGCATTGCTTGACATAAAACGGACCCACGGGAAAAGAAGGACGCGCCTCGCGACCAGCCATCAGGATCATGCAACCCCGTGGTGCAAGGGCATCGATGGCAAGGTCAAAATCCGGTTCCCTCAAGGTTTCCCACCAGACCGAAATGCCTTCCGGGGCCAGTTCCTTGAGACGTTCCCGGGTGGGTTCCCTGTGATGACAAATCACGGCATCCGCACCGAGTGCCTTGCATTGGGCAGCCTTCTCGTCACTGCCGGCGGTCGTGATGATCCTGGCACCGGTGATGCGCGCCATTTGGAGGACCATGGATCCCACG
>JAAZXX010000876.1 GCA_014239995.1 Verrucomicrobiia bacterium | reverse complement strand
GCATCTTGAGCATATGGCCATGGAACATGACTGGAGAAGTGTCACAGTGATGGCAGAGAAGATCGCACGTGCGCTGGCTCCGCGCGTCCTCGTCGCTGAGGGTGTTATGGCCGGGATAAGCGAACACCACATGAAACATCCGGGAACCCTGACCTTGAAACCGGGCACATTTTTGAGTGTAGTTTCGGATCTGATCGAGAGCCTGGTAAGGGCTGGATTCAGCAATATCCTGGTGTTGAACGGACACGGAGGCAACGTCATTCCATGCCAACAGACATGGGATCAATTCGTACGTTATTTCCAGGTAAACCTGCATTTCATGTCCTATTGGGATGTTTTAAATCAATCGGATGCCACAGAACTGCTTGCGGGAGGGCACAGGTTACCAGAGGATTTACCAGGTCATGCCCAGGAGTTTGAAACCTCAGTAGCCATGAAATGGTTTCCTGAAAACATCCGGTGGGATGCTCTGAAAAGCCAGGAAGACCAAGCCCCTTCATATGCTACGGAAATAACTGGTGAATTATGCACACAACGGATTGTGCATCGTCTCACCCACTACCTCCAAGAGATGATGGACGGCACGCGAGAGCAGCCCATCCCCCCTTTTCACCCGTAGGCAGAGTCCGGTCGAGGGATGCAATGTAACGAAACGAGAAAAGCACTCTGCAACGCATTCAATATCCTGCAAGCCAATGGGTTCAAAGCTGGAAGATTCCGCAAGAGAATGCAACTGGCCTCCGGATTCCTATTTTAATGAGAGAAGAAACTGCTTTGATGAGGGCTTTACCTGAAAACAAAATCAAGAATAAGACCACCCTCTGTCGGCCAATAATTCCTGTCCAGTAAGAGCCCCACTGACTTCAGAGGCAAGGAACATGGCAACCTGGGCAATCTCTGAGGGCTGAATCAGTTCAGGCATGCATTGTGATTGGCGAATCATCTTTTTAACACTCGGGGTCACAAATTGATTCAACTGACGGTCTGTCATGATCCACCCCGGTGAAAGGGAGTTAACCCGTATGCCGCGTGGCCCCAGTTCACGGGCCAATGACCGGGTGAAACCCAGGATTCCCCCCTTGGTTGCCACATAGGCACTCATGGAAACTGGGCCGATATGAAAGGTGATACTTGAAAAGTTGACAATAGAGCCCCCTCTTGGCATCCAGGGAAGCACGGATTGAGCGGTCAAGAAATAGGCCTTCAGGTTACGCGCAAAAAGCTGATCCCACTGTCGACTGCTCATATCCTCGAAAGGAATCCTGGGATCCGAGGCGGCATTATTGACAAGCACATCGATATGTTTCTCCTGTTCCCCCACGCGTCGTATCCATGCTCTGACAGAGCTTTCACGCATGAGATCCACCTTGCGAAAGGTAACATCCTCCCCAGAGGTTTTGGCGACCATCTTGGCGGCAGTGGCGTCGATATCGCAAAAATGCACCCTGGCTCCCTGTTTGGCAAACGATTCAACCATGGAGGCCCCAATACCATTCGCACCTCCCGTGATTAAAACAACCTTACCGTCGAGATCATTATATGAAGCGGACACGGGTTTGTCATACCCCGAAACAACAGGTAAAGACAACACCCAAGGTTAGGCAGGCCTCGCGTGCCATTGGAGTCAAACATTCCGATGAGGCTG
>JAAZXX010000875.1 GCA_014239995.1 Verrucomicrobiia bacterium | reverse complement strand
GCATTCCAGATTCAGCGGAAGCGCCTCCTGCCTCAAGCTCTGCCACGATAAAACCATGTGCTTGCAGTCTGGATCGCCACGCTGGCCACCTTTTGCTTCGCATTCCTTGCCAATGCCTTGGCGAAGAATCTGATTGCGCGCAGTATACAACTGTTTACCCGTAAATCGAAGTATCGGTGGGATGACAGTTTTGCCGAACGCAAGGTTTTCCGCAAAATATCCCACTTCGCTTCAATCATCATTCTTTCGAGGTTTCTCCCGGTCATTTGGACGGGTCACGCTGAAGCTCTTGTCATCATTGACACTGGCATCAAGATCTATATCACGGTGGTGGTGGTGATTGTCATCAACTCTCTACTGGACGCCTTTCTCGACATTTACCGTAGTTTTACCTGGTCCAAACAGGTGCCCATCAAAAGTTTTCTGCAAGTTATCAAGCTCGTGGTCTACTTTGTTGGAGGTTTGTATCTTGTGGCTTTGGTGATGGGGAAGCAGCCTACGGTGATATTTGGCAGTTTGGGGGCATTGACAGCGGTCCTGATGCTTGTTTTCAAGGATGCGATACTGGGGTTCACGGCAGGTATCCAGCTGACCACAAACCGAATGCTGTCCATCGGCGACTGGCTGGAAATGCCCAAATATGGAGCCGATGGGGATGTGCTCGAAATCACGCTGACCACTGTCAAGGTTCAGAACTGGGATAAAACCATCACAACGATTCCAACCTACGCCCTCATCAGCGACGCTTTTAGAAACTGGAGGGGCATGAGTGAGTCCGACGGACGCCGTATCAAGCGTTCTATTCATCTGGACTTGAATACGGTACGGTTTTGCGATGAGGAAATGCTTCGGAGATTTGTCCACATTCATCACCTCCAAGACTACATAGAACGCAAAAAGAAGGATATCGATCACCATAACAGCGTTCAGAAAGTGGATGACTCCAGTCTGGTCAACGGTCGCCGTATGACCAACGTAGGCACTTTCAGGGCCTACGTTGTGGCGTATCTCAGAAGCCATCCGATGGTCAATCAGGAGATGACCCTTCTGGTCAGGCAACTCGAGCCGACACCCACCGGATTGCCGATCCAGATCTACATTTTTTCAAAAGAAAAAAACTGGATTCCCTACGAGGAAATTCAGTCTGACCTTTTTGATCACTTCCTGGCGGTGTTGCCCGCATTCGATCTCAGGGTTTTTCAGTCGCCGTCCGGAATGGATGTGCAGCAGGGCCTCAAGGCAAGATAGTGAGTCTGGTATGCTTGCTTCCTGGCACCCGTGTTGGTTTCGGGCGGTCACTTGATGCCTGAGGCTGCCTTGGAAGGCAAAACTCCAGGCGTTAGGGGCTCAGCCGATTCAAACTCAAGTATTTTCCAGGAAAGCAAGCTCTTTCCCGACAGCCTCTGAAATGGAATCAAGACCGTGCCGTTCACACTGTTCAGCCAACACTTCCACAATGGAGCGCACCATCCCTGGCCCCTGAAAGACAAGGCCGCTGTATACCTGGAGGAGGCTTGCCCCTGCACCGATTTTTTCCCAAGCATCCCGTGTGTCAAAAATGCCCCCAACCCCGATGATCTTTAGTTTGGATCGACTAAATTGGTGAATGTGTCGAATGAGCTCTGTACTCCGGTTCCGTAGTGGGC
>JAAZXX010000874.1 GCA_014239995.1 Verrucomicrobiia bacterium | reverse complement strand
GTTCAAAGACGGCGGTATGGAATCGTCCCATCTGCGGAGAGATGGCCCAGCCATTGTTTTCTCCCCTGTTACCGTCAATGGCCCGCTCCACCGGAAAATTTTTCTGGCTGAAGTCCGCCTGAGGCTTGTGCAGTTTGAGGGTCTTCCACGCCTCGGGGCTGGAAAGAGGTGCCCACCGGAGCTGGATTTCACTTAGAACAAAATTGCCATCCTCGGAACGCCCGGGACCCTCCTTGGGAAGGGATGCATGCCTCAGCGTTTCAAGACGGATCGCAGTGATTCCTGAACCGCTGCTGCGACCCTGGATCAGGTAATCCACTTTACCTGGATCGCCCTCTGCAACCACCGAGTTATCCCGTTGAAGGACCAGCTTGCTTGTGTCCGAGGCACTCAGGGAACGAACGTCCATGGCATGCCAGGCAGTGCCGGTGTCCGGGTTTTCAGTCCAAGCCGAAAAGCGTTCCTTCCATTTGGCTTCATGGGTCTCCAAAGCCGCATTCGCCTTGCCGACCGCTTCCTGCTGCTCCGCATCCAGCTTGGCCTCACGCGGGGCGATCTCCTCTTGATAATCTCGCACCGACTGCTTGGCATCGGCGATGCGCTTTTCCCTCTCGGCAGCAAAACGAATCTGGACAGGGGCATAATCTTTCTCATAAGCGGCCAGTTGCTTTACCACCTCCTCGTGATCTTGCTCCACCAACCCGAATACTTTCAGGTTCTGCTCAATCTCCTTTTCCTCAGCTCCCCTGTTCAGGATCCGCCAGTATAATTGCTGCACCACCTTGGCATTGTCCTCCTCACTGGTCACCAGTTCCGCGATGGCATTGGCCTGATCGGAAATGGCCTGGTCCACGGTAGGTCCGCTTACAAGTGAGAGGATGGATCCGAGCTGCAGTTCACTGGAACGCTCGCATTCGCAGGCACTCTCGCGCACAGGACGACCAAGGTTGGCGAGAAAACCATCGTCCAGCTTGACACCAACATCCGGCAACTGCACGGCGCGCGTTCCACGGGGCACGCCCGGGAAATCAGGCACAGAACCTGTGACAAAATAAATGGCATCGTGCAGCACCTCCGCAGGCAGACGCTTGGGCTGAGCATGGGAAAAGTTGATGCGATCATCTTCATTCCACGGATTACTTTCGATGGAGAGCTGATATACCCTGGAGTGACAGATCGTGCGAATAAGATGACGCGTGTCAAAACCGCTGTCGATAAATGCCTGGGTCAGCCAATCCAGCAGTTCCGGGTTGGAGGGAGGATTCCCGGCTCGGATATCATCCAGAGGCTCAATCAGTCCCACCCCAATCAGGTAGCCCCAGATCCGGTTGACATAGCTCTTGGCAAAATATGCATTATCGGGACTGGTCATCCATGAAGCCAGCGCATCACGGCGTGTCGGATCTTCAGCCTCCACGGCATGGTTTGCCTGGTAGGGAAAGGTCGGAACAGCCGTCTGCCCCGTGCGAAGATGAGTCACCTCACCAGCATTCTCTTCATAAACAACCTCGTAAAGTGGTTTGCGACCCTCCACTGCGGTACCGCCGATGAACTTGTCTTTGCTACCTGGGTCACCCTTGAGTGAGACGCGCGCAAAGTAAGCGGACATCTGATAGTATTGATCCTGAGTCCATCGCTCAAAGGGGTGATCATGACACTTG
>JAAZXX010000873.1 GCA_014239995.1 Verrucomicrobiia bacterium | reverse complement strand
GATTGTTTCAATAAGGATCGTTGCGACAACAAAATCCCCCCCCGAGCAGCCCGAATCCTTCGAGGCAAAACACGTGCCAACAGGAGACAAACGCATGCGTTCCTTTGTCGAGGGATCATGGTGCGAGGTAACGGTCTTCCATCGCAATGGACTGAATTCCGGCGACACACTCCAAGGCCCGGTCCTGGTGCAGGACACCTTCAGTACACTTTACATCGATACGGGCTGGCAGGCCATCGTTGGCAGCAAGGGAACCATACGCGTGGATCGTTCCTCCGCAAAAGAGACACTTCTCCAGAAAAAAACCGGGGAAGTCAGTCAGGCAATGCAGCTCGAATTGTTCACTCACCGTTTTTTCAGTCTGGTGGAGGAAATGGGGTTCATGCTCGAACGAACCTCCATTTCCACCAATGTAAAGGAACGCCTCGATTTTTCCTGTGCACTGCTCGACACGCAGGGTCAGCTGATTGCCAATGCCCCCCATATTCCAGTCCATCTGGGGGCGATCGGCCTGTGCGTGCGCAGTATCTTGGAGGAATGCAGCCTGCAACCCGGGGACATGCTTGTCACAAACCACCCAGCCTATGGTGGGTCCCATTTACCTGATGTCACGGTCATCAGTCCGGTCCACAGCCCGCATGGAACACTGATTGGCTACGTTGCAAACCGAGCACATCATGCGGAACTCGGCGGCATTCGCCCAGGCTCCATGCCCCCCGACGCAAGGAACCTGGCCGAGGAAGGGGTCGTGATTCCCCCCACCCTGCTCTACCGTCAAGGAAGAGCGTGTTATGGTGACCTGGAATCACTGCTGGTTCAGGGTTCACACCCCTCACGTTGTCCTCAGGATAATCTGGCGGACCTCCAGGCCCAGGCAGCAGCCAATCGAAGAGGGGCAGCAACACTCCAGCAACTTGCAGGAAAATATGGTGCAACGCGTGTGAAAGAGCAGATGCAATCGCTCAAGCAACACGCCTCCAATCTACTGATGCAACGGCTGAAAACCTTTGAACCAGGCCTTTATCCTGCCATGGAATATTTGGATGACGGCACACTGATGAAGGTCGTCATCCAAATATCGCCCGATGGCATGCGATTGGACTTCACAGGTACATCCGGAACACACCCTGGAAATCTGAATGCAACACCTGCCATCGTCAACAGTGTGGTCCTTTACGTGCTGAGGCTACTGATTGAACATGATATTCCCTTGAATGAGGGTCTGCTCGATCGCGTGGACATGATCCTTCCGGAATGCCTGCTCAACCCGCCCTTTGATAAGGTAGCCGAACGCTGTCCTCCGGTGGTCGGTGGGAACGTGGAGACCAGCCAACGTCTTGCCGACCTTCTATTGAAGGCCTTGAAGGTCGCAGCATGTTCCCAGGGAACCATGAACAACCTGATCTTTGGAAATGAAAGGATCAGTTATTACGAAACCGTGGGCGGAGGTGCAGGTGCCACCAGGGAGTCGAATGGTGCCGATGCCGTCCATACACACATGACCAATACGGCCATCACCGATCCCGAGATACTGGAAAGACGCTATCCGGTCCTCCTGAGACGTTTTCAAATCCGACAGGATTCCGGAGGCAGGGGTTTGAAGTGCGGTGGTAATGGCATCCTCCGGGAATTGGAATTTCTTGATACCGTATCCTTATCCCTGATCACTCAAC
>JAAZXX010000872.1 GCA_014239995.1 Verrucomicrobiia bacterium | reverse complement strand
CACGCCAAGTTGAGTTGTTCAGCCCAAAGGATGAGGTTCGATCTGCGAAAACACCACGAGGTCCCTGGCGCCAAAGGGTATGACGTTCCGTTGCAAGGTGGGTCACGAAGAGATCAAACATCCCGTCATTGTCAATATCTCCGAAACCCACTCCCATATTTGCCCTGGTTTGGCCCATGGCATCCAATGCGATGCCTCTTTGGATGCCTTCTTCTGCGAATGTTCCATTTTTCTGGTTGATGAACAGACGGTTTGCCTTGGCATCATCGGCCACAAATATGTCCACCCAATGGTCTCCATTAAAATCAAAGCAGGCCACACCAAGACCCGGTCCGGGATGGCGAGCCAAGCCTGATGAAATCGTCACATCCTCAAAGACAGGTGTCTTGCTTGAGGTGTTGCCGGTGTTACGATAGATCCTTGTGACGGCAGGCGAAAAACCGTCAGGGCCACAAAACTCCCTCCTTCCATCTTTACTGCTGCAGTCCACGGAAGGTGCGTATTCGATATAATTGGCAATGACAAGGTCCAACCAACCATCACGATCTATATCCAGAAGGCTGCCCGAGGTGGCCCATGATGGATTGTCAATCCCTGTGGTTTCAGTAATTTCACGAAATCTCTTGCCTTCAATGTTCAGGAATAGCCTGGTGCTCTTGAATCCAAGGAGTAGCACTTCAGGATAACCATCGTTGGTGAAATCTCCAATGGTGACTCCCATTGAATGATCGTCGATAGCCAGTCCAGAATCTTTGCTAACGTCCTTGAATGTTCCGTCAGCTTGTTGTTGAAAGAGACGGTTGAGAACACCTGATCCGGGACCTGCGTTCTGGAGACAATAAAGATCCAGCAGGCCATCCTGATCGTAATCCAGGACGCCCACCCCTGAACCCAAACTTCTTGGCATGAAGTAATCACTTGTATCACCGGCACGCTGTATGAATGAAAGTCCCTTTGCCTCCGTCTGGTCTGTGAACAATTCCTTGGTGACGGTGCGGGTTTCTTTGATAGTTTGTTTTTTATCGTTTCCGCAACCAGTAAACAGTAGCAGCAGGAAACAAAGGCAAGGGATGAGCTGCTTGTTGTTTATCAGAGACATTGCTGAATTTGCTTCTGACACTCTGGATGGAATCACGGATGCTTCCACAGGGGGCTTCTTTTTCCAATTTTGGAAGCAAAGCTGATGTCGGTTATTTCCTGTCACGTGGGGTTGTGGTGCAGGTGTGTTATGGGTCCCTACAGCGTTATTTTCTGGGGTCGAAGGTTCTTCACTCAGTTTGAAACCAGAAGGTCCTGCCGCCATAGATTGCCATTCGTTGAGCAAAATAGGTTCATAAGAAGCAATTTAATGACTTCCATGCCATGATCAAGGTAAAATGGTTGAGCAACTTGCTTGTTGGTTGAGACCTCCTGAAGAGTGTGCACCAGTATCCATACGGGGACTGGTTTTGAAAGTCCTTGAAAGCCAAATCCGGGAATGGTTTGAAATCCAGTGGGCTTTTGAATGATTTTGGGGGGCTCAGTTTTGTGTCACATGACTCGATGAAACAAGCACTGGAAAAAGGAAGGCCGACCCCTGAGGGTCGGCCTTTTGAATCATGATAGGGTTTGTTGAAAACCCTTAGTGCTTATTCAGCGATGAAGAAGGCCTGGGCCTGATCCGCAGCTACTGA
>JAAZXX010000871.1 GCA_014239995.1 Verrucomicrobiia bacterium | reverse complement strand
GGTTTCATGCGGATCATTTTCCAGGTCGTAAAATTCCTCCGCAGGACGCATATCAACTGCAAAATGGTCCTGCACTTCAGTCAGCGTACCTTCCCGGTGCATCTTGGCCAGCAGCTTCATGGGGGCTGATTCACTCCGGTAATTGGGCTGAAGGTAAGGTTTATCCGTCATGAAATTGCGAATGTACTTATAGCGCTGCGTGGTCACTGCACGAATACGGTCAATGGTAAAATCACATCGGTCACGTGCCGAAACGACGTAGTCTCGGTGATAGTCGGGACTCAGCATGTCCCGGCCCTGCATGGGGTCAGGGGTTCCGATACCAGCCAGAGTGAGTGAAGTCGGGCCAAGATCAATGCCGCTGACCAGGTCGCTGCGGACCTTCCCACTTTCAACTCCCGGTCCCGCCACGATCAGCGGAACCCGTATGCCTTCGTCGTAGATGAATTGCTTGTGCCGAGGCAGGGCGCAACCATGATCGGAAAAGAAAAAAATCACCGTGTTTTCGTAATGCCCATCCCGTTTCAGTGCGGCGATGATCTCACCGGTAATCCGGTCCAGCTCAAGTATGGTGTTGTAGTGATCAGCGATCATCTGCCGAAACACTGGATGATCCGGGTAATAGGGGTGCACATCCACTTCTTCTGGCTGGATGTGTTCTGGGGAATTGCGAAGATTTTTCCCTCCCTTCAGTTGTATCTGGCCGAAGAAGGGTTGGCCTTCCGGACATCCCGTCCAGGCGGTTCCCTCCCTGGCCTCGTGGAAGCCCATGGGAGCGTGCACATGATCGTAGAGCGTATCTTCATCGTACACAAAATTATAATGGAATTTACCATCGTTGAAGGTGTAGTAACCGGCAGCTCTGAAGATTTCAGGGATGGTTTTAACCCCCAGATGATTGGGCTCCCAGACATCCATCTCATTCCCACGCCACACGGAAAAGGAGCTGTAATGTTCATGGGCACCAATGGAGGTCTGATACATGCCCGTAATATTGGCCGACCGGGTGGGAGAACAAACCCCTGCCGTCATGTAGGCACGGTCAAAGCGAATACCGTTCGAGGCCAGCTGGTCGATGTTTGGAGTCTCGACCACGGTATCTCCGTAACAGCTCATCCAGGCGTTCGTATCCTCCACGTAAATCCACAGGATATTCGGCTGGGTCGGACTCACCTTGGGACTGGGCTGGTGAGAGTTTTGTCCCATAACCCAGGTGAAGGGCAAGCACATTAGTATGAGCGAAATAGTTTTCATCAATGTTGTGTTTCGAGGGTTCCCATCGAACTGGCTTGAGGCCCTTGGGGCTTCTTGGAAATGAATATGGTCAGATCGTGATGGTTCCGCCAACAATAAAGTCGACAGGACGGGAAGAATGGTTGGCACATGGAGGGCTTGTGGTCCTTCATTGATTTGGTGCCTCTGTCATGACCATCCATGGGACGTCAAGAACAACAACCAGGCTGGGTTGGAACAAGAAACTCGGGTTTCAAGGCAAAGTATCCATCACCACTTGAGATCAGTGAATGCACCATGCGAAAACCATCGCTCTGTCGTGTCATTTCCTACGAACTACATCTTGAAAAACGGCGCAAGTGGTTTGGGGCGGGCATCGAGAATATTCAGTTGTTTCCTGCATGTGTACGACCTTGGCGATAGTGACACAGTCCGTCGAATAA
>JAAZXX010000870.1 GCA_014239995.1 Verrucomicrobiia bacterium | reverse complement strand
ATGGCATTATAGCACTTCCCTGGATCCTTTGGCCACCAGGCGAAAGGAGCAATCTGGGCGGCTGCTTGAGAGAGTACAGCGTCCCCTTCCACCCATTCATCTGGAGTCCAGACCTCCGCTGGAGTACCACCCCAGTTACTATTGATCAGGCCAAAGGATCCAGGGAAGTGCTATAATGCCATGATCCACCCCATTACCCCCTTTAAGATAGCCGGTGCGATCTGGTATCAGGGAGAAAGCAACGTCTCAACTGCCTACGCTTACGAAAAACTCTTCACCACCATGATCGGGGCCTGGCGCAAAGCATGGGGTTACGCCTTTCCTTTTTATTACGTCCAGATCGCTCCTTTCGCCTACGGGAGTCCACTCGATGGGGCTCTCCTGAGGGAGGCACAAACCAAAAGCACCTCTTTTCCGAACACGGGGATGGTGGTGATCAGTGATCTGGTGGATAATGTTAAGGACATTCATCCAGTGAACAAGCGGGATGTCGGGTTTCGATTGGCGCGCTACGCGCTATCAGAAACCTATGGGCGCGATGGAATACCTTACCGGAGTCCTGTCTACAGGAGCATGGATATCGCGGGGGACTCCATTCGGATTCACTTTGACCATGCAGATGGAGGGCTGATCTCCCGAACTCCAGTCCCAACAGGTTTTTCCATCTCCGGATCGGACCGTCGCTTTGTCGATGCCGAGGCTCAGATTGACGGTGATTCAGTCGTGGTTTCGAGTCCACAGGTTGAAGCACCTGTTGCGGTTCGTTTCGACTTCAGCAACACGGCCATCCCAAGCCTCTTCTCAAAGGAAGGCTTACCTGTCAATCTCTTCAGAACAGATGCCTGGCCGATGAAATAGGGGGGGCTTTAGGCGATCATGGGGAAGTTGATCCTGGTGCCCATTACGCTTGGGAAATCCAGACTTGTGCTGGTGCGACTGAAAGGCCATTTCATGAGGGATTGAGTCAATGCAAAGGTCACTTGCATGCCCCCATGCTGGATGTCACAGGCATATATCCCGTGCCCCGTAGGTTGCGCCGTGCACAGATCAATTCAAAACATTGCCAAAGTGTGTCTCAATTGTTATGCCTCTTATAAATCTGTCATGAATGTCACTGATCAATCCGAATCCGCAGTGCTTGCGGCTAAAAAGGCCTATTGGAATGCCAACATCTCCCTTGTGCTGGTGCTACTTGGAATCTGGTTTCTATTCGGGTGTGTCCTGAGCATTTTTGCCGTGGACAAGCTCAACCAGATCCACATGGGGGGGTTTCCCCTTGGTTTCTGGATGGCTCAGCAGGGTACCACTGTGGCCTTTATTTTCGTGATCCTGGCTTATGTCCTGATCATGAAACGACTCGATACGCGCTATCTTGAGCAATGCAGGAAGGGCAAGGAGGCATCTTCAGCCACTGATCACTCCTGATCGCGGGTTCCCTTTTCAAGACACAAGACGCTCACTTTCAAAGAACATGGACATTCAAGCCTGGACTTACCTTATCGTCGGACTTTCCTTTACACTCTACATTGGGATTGCCTTCTTCAGTCGAGTACGCAGCACATCTGGATTCTACGTTGCCGGACAGGGCGTGCCTGCTGTTTTCAACGGCATGGCCACCGGTGCTGACTGGATGAGTGCGGCTTCCTTTATCTCGATGGCCGGAATCATTTCATTCACAGGC